>JBCCOR010000182.1:0-8330 GCA_039025295.1 Acidobacteriota bacterium | reverse complement strand
TTCAGCCGCACCGGAAATTCCGCGCGCAGTGCCTCGAGCTCAGCGATCAACCCGGGTTCGTACGCGGTGGCCTCGCCAACGTGGCTCTGCGCCAGCTGCAGCAGAAGCCGGGCAACACGTCCTTCGAAGGTATCGGCGCCGGGACCGGCAGCCAGATTGCGCGCGTAGTCGTCGAAGACGTCCGTCGCTTCTTCGAAGCGGAAGTCTTCGAGCAGCATCACGCCGATCGCCCGCTGGCAGCTCAGCGGAATCGCTTCCTGCGGTGAACGCTCGAGGATGCTCATGGCGTAGCCGCGCCGCATGGTCTCGAGACCCGCCGCGCGTTCTCCGATGCGGAACATGGAGAGCCCCAGGCCGACGGTGTGCGAACCCATGCGCGACGGCGGGTAGCCGGCTTGCTCCTCCCGTTCGACAACCGCGCGAAAGAGCTTCAACGCCCGCGCGTACTCTCCGCGATCCTGGATCACCCCTGCGAGACTGAAGTCGATCCCGATGACCATCGGCAAGTACGCGTCCTCGAGACCCGCGAGCGATGCCTGGGCCGCGAGAAGGGCTTCCTCGGCCGGGTCGAGCCGCCGCCGCTCGTAGTGCATGTAGCCGATGTCGTAGAGCGCCAGCGAACGCAAGAAGCGACCGCGTTCGGTGACCGGCATCCCCATCAGCGCGATGCCCTCGGTCAGTACGCGCATCGCCGCGTCGTCGTCGTCGATGTCCGCCAGCACGCGACCCGCATGGATCAAGACCCGGCCGCGTACGAAGTCTGCGCTCGTCTCGTCGGTTCGCGCGAATTCGATGATGCTGTGAATCGCGTCGCGAATGCTCCCGGAGGGCCCGAGGTTCTCGGGCAGCGACAGCCGCATCAAGCGGTACAGGTAGGTCGAGATGGCCTCCGAATCCTCGAGTGACTGCTCCAGGCTGGCCACCTGATGCTTCAGCTCTTGCTCGCGCAGATGCTCGCGGTAGAGCCCGTAGCTGGTGCCGGCGAGACCGAGGATCAGCGTCAAGAGGAGGCTGGCGGCAGCGCCCACGCCCAGACGGTGGCGCTGCACGAATTTGCCGACCAGGTAGCTGCGCGACGGCGGCTTGGCCTCGACCGCGTGGCCGGTGAGGAATCGCCCGAGATCGTCGGCCAGCTCCTTGGCCGACATGTAGCGCAGGGTGCGGTCGCCCTGGAGGCATTTGAGGATCAAGCAGTCGAGATCCGACGGGATGGCCGCGTGATCGCGCAGCATCTCGACCCGCTTCGAGGGCGTGGTGGGCTCCTCTTCCCGCAGCATGCGCAGCAGCGCGGTGTGGCTGCCGGAGCGGTAGCGCTCGGCGTCGAAGGGCAGCGCGCCGGTGACCAGCTCGTAGAGCATCACGCCCAGGCTGTAGACGTCGGCGCGCGTGTCGATGTCCCGGTTCGCGCCCTCGGCCTGCTCGGGACTCATGTACTCGAGGGTGCCGACCATCTGCCCGTGCTGCGTGAGCGCGGTCATCGGCAGATGCTCGCCCGCTTCGATCGCTTTGGCGATGCCGAAGTCGATGATCTTGGGCACGGGCTCGCCGTCCTCGATCGCCACCAGCACGTTCGAAGGCTTGAGATCGCGGTGCAGCACGCCGCGCAGATGGGCATGGTAAACGCCGAGACACACGTCGCGGAACAGGCAGATCCGCTCGTTCAGCGACGACCGCCGGGCGGTGCAGAAATCGAGCAGGTTGGGGCCGTCGACCAGCTCGATCGCCAGGAACGGCGGGCCGGTGGGATCGATGCCGGCATCGAAGATCTGGGCGATGTTGCGGTGCTGGAAGCGCGCCAAGATGTCGCGCTCGGCGTCGAAGCGCTTCAGGAACGCGCGGGTGCTCATGCCCGGCTGGATCACCTTGAGCGCCACCGGCATGCCGGCCTGCGGATTGACCGCCCGGTACACGATGCCCATCCCACCGCGTCCGAGGACGCCGGTGATGTCGTACGGACCGATGCGCTTGGGGAACGGCTCGCGCGCGTCGCGGCCCGGCGCCAAAAACGTCTGGAAAGGATCGTCGGCGGCGGCATCGCCGGCCGCGAGCAGCGATCGCAGTTCGTCGACGAGGGCCGGCGCGTCGCCGGCGGCTGAGGCGAGGAACGCCTCGCGCTCGGCGGCGGGAAGCGCTTCAGCCTGCGCCAGGAGCTCTTTCAAGCGCTCCTGGTCCATTACGCTGGCGCGGAAATCGGAAGGTTCCATCGAATGGTGCATCGTCTGCCGGGTGGGTGGCGCGCGCGCCGCAACAGCGTCGTCGAAGGCTTGTTCATGCTAGCAGATTAGACGCGCGCGGCGGCCCTGGGCCCGCACGCCCTACCGCGCAGACGTTTTCCCCTCGGTGGCGGAAATCCCGTAGTCCTTGGTGAGCAGGGCGCACGCCCTCGACCGATATGGAGGACCCGCGCCGATGAGCAACGTGTTGATCGCCTACGCCACGGACCACGGCACCACCCGACAGGTGGCCCAGGCCATCAGCGACGGCGCCGACGGCCACGCAGGCTGCCGCGCCGAAGCGCGCGACGTCGAGACCCTCCGCGCCGACGATCTGCGCGATGTCGACGGGCTGGTCCTCGGCGCGCCGGTGTACATGGGCAGCTGCCACTGGGCCATGAAGCAATTCATCGATCGGACCCTCGGACCGCTGTGGGCCACGTCGTCCCTGGAAGGCCGCGTCGGCGCGCTGTTCGCGACCGGCAGCGGTCACGGCGGCGGCGCGGGCGCCGAGCTCAACATGCTGTCGATGCTGGCGGTGCTGGCGAAGCTGGGCATGATCCTCGTGCCGCTGCCGCACCGAACCGACGGCTACGACACCGGCGGCATGCACTGGGGTCCCTTCTTCCGCACGGCGGTCAAGGACGGTCGACCCGCCCTGCTCCACGCCGATCTCACCGCCGCACGCCGCCACGGCCTGCACGTCGCACGCGTCACGCGGCGGCTCAGCCCGATCCATTTCAACGATTCCGCGTATTGAGGAGACCAAGATGCAGCACCGTCCGTCGAACGAACCGCAGCGGGTTCACGTCGCGATCACGCGCGTGGTCAAGCCCGGCTGTGAAGCGGCATTCGAGGCCGCCATCGCGCCCTTTTTCGAGCACGCCGAGAACGCGCCCGGCGCCGCGGGAGCGTACCTGATCCGTCCGTTCCAAGGCGCAGCCAAGAACGAGTACGGCGTGCTGCGCTCCTTCGACAGTCCGGAGGCGATGGAGCGTTTCTATCGCTCGTCGCTCTACCGCGACTGGACCGAAACCGTGCGGCCGCTCGTGGTCGGCGCGCCGAGCAAGCACAGGCTCCACGGCATGGAGGCTTTTTTCCGCGCGACGCACCAGCCGCCGGCCTGGAAGATGGCACTGATCACCTGGCTGGGCGTCAATCCGGCGGTGTTCCTTTCCGCCCAGGCCGTGGGCTGGACGGGCGTGGTGCTGCCGCCGCTGGTGGAATTGATGCTCGTCAACGTGCTGGTGGTCGCCACCTTGACCTGGGTGGTCATGCCGCTGTTGACCACCCTGTTCCGCGGCTGGCTGGCGCCCGAGGACGACGCTGCGCCGGCGTGAGCTCCCGCCTTCCGCGCAGATCGCGCCAACGGGCCTCGGCGTATGCGGTACGCCGAGGCCCGTTGCTTGCTGACTTGCTTGCCGTTGGCTTTCTTGGGGAGAACGCGCGGCAGGGCGGCGCGGCGCGTCAGGAGCGGATCCTGCCGACCGCGGGCATCCGCCGCGGTCGGATCACGCCGCTTCCGGCTGCAGCGTCTTGCCCTGATGCTGGGTGCGCGAATCGGCCTTGTGAACCATGGTGTAGGCGTAGTCGACGCCCATGCCGTAGGCGCCGCAGTGCGCCTGCACGATGGCGATGGTGGCGTCGTAGGTGTCCTTGCGGGCCCAGTCGCGCTGCCACTCGAGCAGCACCTGCAGCCAGGTCATCGGCACGACGCCGACCTGGATCATCCGCTGCATGGCGTACTCGTGCGCCTCGACCGACGTGCCGCCGGAGGCGTCGGCCACCATGTAGATCTCGTAGTCGCCCTCGCGCATCGCCGACAGCGCGAACATGCAGTTACAGACCTCCGTCCACAGGCCGGCGACCACGACCTTCTTGCGGCCGTTCTGGGCCAGGGCAGCGCGCACCTTCTGATCGTCCCACGAGTTCATGGAGGTGCGCTCGAGCAGATCGAGCTCGGGAAAGACGTCGAGCAGCTCCGGGTAGGTCGGACCCGAAAAGCCCTGGGTCTCGACCGTGGTGATGATGGTGGGAATATCGAACGCCTTGGCGGCTTTGGCCAGGCCGACGACGTTGTTCTTGAGCGCCTGGCGATCGATGCTCTGCACACCGAAGGCCATCTGCGGCTGGTGGTCGATGATGATCAGCTGGCAGTTGTCGGGCGTCAGGACGTCGAGTTTGCTCTGGCTCACGGTCGCTCTCCTTGTCGGGTAGGCGGATGGGCGGGAATCGGAAGGCTGGACGTTTTTGGTTGCGCAGCGCGGGTCGACGCGTCGGCGGTCAGCGCCGCGCGCACCCAGTGCTGCACCGCGGGCTGGGTGTCGGTCATCACGAGATCGCGGATCTGTTCTTGCAGACGCTGGTCGTCGACGCTGACGCGCCGATGGTGCCGCTGGTGATCGAGCCAGGACGCTTCGTGCCAGCTTTCGAGGAAGCGGTTCGGCGCAGCGGCGTCGGACAGCAGCTCCCAGCGGTAGCCGCCGCCGCGGCGTCGGCTCTTGGCGAGTTCGCGCATCCGGTCGCGGAACGCCGCATGGTTCTCCGGCGCGACGCGATAGTCCACCTGGATCACGACCGGACCGTCGGGCGTCGTCTCGGTGGCGAGCACCGGCTCGGGCCAGTGCATCGAGGGCGCCAGGGTCGCCCCGTCGCCCGTCGCGAGGGGCGCGCGCACCGCGATCAGCAGGAGCACGATGCCCGTCGCGCCCGCGCTCATCAGGGCGATGGGGATGCTCGTCATCGACGCGACCTGGCCCCAGATCAGGCTGCCGGCCGACATCGAGCCGAAGAAGACGGTCAGGTAGACCGACAGGCCGCGCGCGCGGACCCAGTCGGGCAGGGCGCTCTGGGCGGCGACGTTCAGCGTCGAGAGCACCATGATCCAGGCAAAGCCCGCGATCAGGGACGCGCCGACCGCGAGTGCCTGGACGGTGCTGAACGCGGTCACGCCGAGGGTGACGAGCATGCCGAGCGTGCCCACCGTGACCATGCCGTTGGCGCCGAGCCCCTTCTTGAGCCGCGGCATCAGCAGGGCACCGACGACGGCGCCCGCGCCGACCGCGCCCATCAGGATGCCGTAGAGCGACGGCCCGCCAGCGAGCACCGTCCGGGCGACGAGGGGCAGCATCGCCCAGAAGCAGCTCGCGAACAGGAAGAAGCAGATCGCGCGCACCAGGGTGGTGCGGAAGGCCGGGCTGAAGGTCGCATAGTGCAGGCCCGCCCGAATGGCGCCGCCCAGATGCTCGCGCAGCAGCCCCTCGTCGGGACGCGGCGGCGGCTTCCACCAGAGGAGCGCCGCGATGATGCCGACGAAGCTCAGCGCGTTGATCGCGAACGGATAGGCGATGCCGGCGGCGACGATCAGGAAACCGGCGAGCGCGGGCCCGATCGCGCGGCTGACGTTGATGCCCATCGAGTTGAGCGCCACGGCGGACGACAGCTCCGACCGCGGCACCAGGCTCGGGACGATCGCCTGCCACGCCGGTGCGATGAACGCCGCGCCGGTGCCGAAGATCAGCGTGAAGCCGAGCAGGGTGAGCGGGTTCACCGCTTCCAGATGCACCAGCAGCGCGAAGAGCGCCGCCGCCGCGCCCAGAACGACGTTGATGGTGAGCAGCAGCTTGCGCCGGTCGACCAGGTCCGCGGTCGCGCCGGCGAAGAGCGCGAACAGGAACACCGGCAGCGTGGTCGCCGCCTGGACCGACGCGACCAGCAGCGGCGAGGGCGACAGCTCCGTCATCAGCCAGCCGGCCCCGACGTCGTGCATCCAGGTGCCGATGTTGGAGGCGACGGTGGCGTACCAGAGGACGGCGAAGGCGCGGTGGCTGAATGGGCCGGCCATCTCCGCGATCCTCAGACCGCGGGCGCCGGCGCGCCGGGCGCGCCGAAGACGGGCACGGGCGACCAGTCGGGCAGCTCAGGCAGCGGCGCGGGTGCGTGGTCGGCGAAGCGGGCCTTGGCGTGGACGATCGCGCCGCCGCTCAGGGTCAGGTCGGCGGTGATGTCGGCGATCTCGTCTTCGGCCACCGCGTAGTAGTCGCGATCGAGGACCGCGAGATCGGCGAACTGGCCGACCTTGATCTGCCCCTTCACGCCGTCCTCGCGGCTGAACCAGGCGCCCGCCGCGGTCCAGTGGCGGAGGGCCTCGTCGCGGCTGAGGCGGTTCTCCGGCGTCCAGATCACCTCGCCGCCGCGGCCGCGGCCCGAGACCGCCCAGTGGATCGCGAGCCACGGGTTGTACGAGGAAACCCGCGTCGCGTCGGTGCCCGCGGCGAGCGGCGCGCCGGAGGCCATCATCTTCTTGACCGGCATCACCGCGCGCAGCGCGGCCTCGCCGTAGCGATCGCGGTAGGCGCTGACCTGGAACGCGATGCGGTTTTGGTAGGAGATGCCGCCGCCCAGGCGCGCGACCCACTCCATGGTCGATTCGCGGATGGTCTCGCCGTGGTCGAAGATCCAGTGCAGCTCGTCGAGCCCGTGGTCGCGTCCGACGTCCTCGATCAGCGCCAGCAGGCGCTGGGCGCTTTCCTCGTAGGTGCAGTGGAAGCGGATCGGCCAGCGGTTCTCGAACAGGAATTCGAGCACCGGACGCAGATCGCCCTCCATGCGCAGGGGCAGATCGGGGCGCGGATACGAGAAATCCTCGAAGTCGTAGGCCGAAGCCACCAGCATCTCGCCCGCGCCGACGCACTTCAGGTAGTCGTCGCCTTCGTCGGGCTTGACGAGATCGTTCCAGCGCTTGAAGTCGTCGAGCTCGAACAGCGCGCGCTGGGCGAAGAGCTGATAGCCGATGCGAACCGTCTGCTGGCCGCGGCGGTTGAGTTCCTGGATGACGCCGTAGTCGTCCGGGTAGTTGAGAAAGCCGCCCGCGCAGTCGAGTGCCGACGTCAGGCCGAGTCCGTTCAGGGCGCGGAAATAGTGCTGGGTCGACGTGATCTGCTGCTCGAAATCGAGCTTCGGCGCCATGTCGAGCAGCGCGTAGAGCGGCTGCGCGTTCGGGCGCGCCAGGGCGAGGCCGGTCGGGTTGCCGGCCGCGTCGCGCTCGAGGCGGCCCGAGACGAACGGCTCGTAGAAATGCTTGTCGATGCCGAGCGCGCGCAGCGCGGCCCGGTTGAGCCAGGCGCGGTCGTAGAGATACAGCACGTAGACCGGCACGTCGGGCGTCACGGCGTTGATCTCGTCGAGCGTCGGCAGGCGCTTTTCAGCGAACTGATCGACCGACCAGCCGCCGACGACGCGGATCCACTGCCCCGCGGGCGTCCGCTCGGCCTGCGCTTTGAGCAGCGCGAGGCCGTCGGCCAGCGACGGGACGTGGTCCCAGCGCAGCTCCATCGCGAAGTTGTTGCCCTGGCGGATGATGTGGGTATGGCTGTCGATCAGGCCGGGGATGACCCGCTGGCCCTGCAGGTCGATGACCCGGGCCGATCCGGTGTCGGCCATGAGTTCGGCCGTGGTGCCGACGGCCGAGATCGTGCCGCCCGTGATGGCGACCGCTTCGGCCGCCGGATGATCGGGATCCATCGTGGTGATCCTCCCGCTGTGGAGGATGAGATCGGCCATGGCGGGGCTCCTCTGGATGACGAAAGGCGGGTGATGCGGAGCGCAGGCGGGGGCCGAGCGGCCCCCGCGCAGGGGAGATCAGAGCGCGGTGCCCTGCAGGATGACGGGCGACCAGTCGGGGCTGATCGGCGGGATGTGCGTGAGGTCCTGGGTCGCGAACGCGCCAGCGCCGTAGACCACCGTGCCGCCGACCGCGGTCAGATCGGCCTTCAGCTTGGCGATTTCCGCGTCGGTGACCGCGAAATAGTCGCGGTCGAGCACGGCGAAGTCGGCCATCTGGCCGGGCGCGATCGCGCCCTTGCGGCCGGCGTCGCCGGTGAACCAGGCCGAGCCCGTGGTCCAGATGCGCAAAGCCTCCTCCCGGCTGAGTAGGTTTGCGTCATCGTACATCGCCAAGCCGCCGCGGCTGAGACCCGTCGTCATCCATTGGATCGAGAACCACGGGTTGAACGAGGTCACCCTTGTCGCATCGGTCCCCCCGCCCACGGGCACGCCGAGATCGAGGATCGCGCGGAAATTGGGCGTCATCTTCAGGGCCTCGGCGCCGTAGTTCGC
>JBCCOR010000181.1:0-8352 GCA_039025295.1 Acidobacteriota bacterium | reverse complement strand
GTGCGAGGACACGGCCCCTTTGGGGCAGGTTCTAAGTGATCTTAAACGTCATCAATGCGAAACGGCCCAAGGACTCAGAAGAAAATCCCGGCAGAAAGATGAACAGCAGATTGCTCGACCGCAGCGGCTGCATCAGGTTCCCGATCTCGCGCGCCTGCGGATCGTCGTACCAGGCCGCGTGCCCGATCAGCTGGTCGTCGCTGAAGTACACCGAGATGCCGTGATCGAGCGCGTCGGCATCGGCGGTCGTCCTGTGCCAGCGGAAGCGCGCTTCGGTCTCCAGGCGATCGCCGCGCGACTGACGGCGAACCTCGATGTCGGCTTGGAGCTGATCGAGATCGATGCCTTCGGCGTCGAGATGGTTGCGCGCGCGCCGGCGGGCGTCGTCGTCGTCGAGGCCGCCTTCGCCGCTGCCCTCGCTGTCGATGCCGGACGCGGGGTAGTGGCGCAGGCGCAGGATCTCGCCGGTGTGGCTGATCCACGCGTCGTGGCTGCGCTGGGTCGCCTGGGCACCGACGGGATAGACCCGCACCATCCAGCGGCTGACGAGCGTGCGCAGCGTTTCGGGCGGCGTCTGATCAGCGCGCATCATGCGCAGGAGGCGCAGCTCGAGCGCTTCGTCGTGCGAATGAAAGACGACGACGTAGGGATCGTCGGGCAGGGGTGCGATCGCGTCGAGTCGCTCGAGGGCAATCGCGCGCACGTCGGCGGCGTCGAGCGTCAGTCGGGATTCGATCGCGCCGTAGGTGGCGGGTTGGTTGAGGGCGATGAGGAGCGCGCCGACCGCGCCCGCCAGCAGCCACAGCAGGATGATCGTCCAACGCGCGCGACCGCCAGCGCCCGTGGGAACGCTGGCGGTCATCGGTGCGTGCGTCAAGTCAGACGCCATACGGTCGTCGCTGCCTCAGAGATTCTCGACGATCGCCTCGGCGAACGCGGACGTGCTCAGCAGCGTGGCGCCCTCCATCTGGCGCTCCAGATCGTAGGTCACCCGCTTCTGCTGGATGGTTGCGCCGAGCGCGCGCTCGACGTTCTCAGCGGCTTCGATCCAGCCGAGCCAGCGCAGCAGCATGACGCCCGAGAGGATCAGCGAGCCGGGGTTGACCTTGTCCAGGTTGGCGTACTTGGGCGCGGTACCGTGGGTCGCCTCGAAGAGCGCCAGGCCGTCGCCCTCGTTGCTGCCCGGCGCCATGCCGAGGCCGCCGACCTGAGCGGCGAGAGCGTCGGAGAGGTAGTCGCCGTTGAGGTTCATCGTCGCGATGACCTCGTACTCGTTCGGACGCAGCAGCACCTGCTGGAACATCGCGTCGGCGATGCGGTCCTTGACCACGACCTTGCCGTCGGGCGCCTGGCCATTGTGGTCGTCCCACAGCGCCTGCTCCGAGAGGGTTTCGTCGCCGAAAGCGTCGGCGGCGAATTCGTAGCCCCAAGTCTTGAAGGCACCCTCGGTGAACTTCATGATGTTGCCCTTGTGCACCAGGGTGAGGCTGCCGCGGTTCTGCGCGATCGCGTACTCGATCGCTTTGCGCACCAGGCGATGGGTGCCGGTGGGGGAGATCGGCTTGATGCCGATGCCCGAGTCGGGGCGCACCTCGTGGCCGAGCTCGTCCTTGAGGAAGGCGATCAGGCGCTTGACTTCGGGCGTTTCGGCTTCGAACTCGATGCCGGAGTAGACGTCCTCGGTGTTCTCGCGGAAGAGCACCATGTCGACCTTCTCAGGCTCGCGCACCGGCGACGGCACGCCGGGATAGTGCTTGACCGGCCGCACGCAGGCGTAGAGATCGAGCACCTGGCGCAGCGTGACGTTGAGGCTGCGGAAGCCGCCGCCGACCGGCGTGGTCAGCGGGCCCTTGATCGCGGCGCGGTAGTGGCGGATCGCCTGGAACGTGTCGTCCGGCAGCCACTCGCCGGTGTTCTCCTTGGCCTTCTCACCCGCGAGCACCTCCATCCAAGCGATCGACTTGGCGCCCGCGAAGCGTTTCTCGACCGCGGCGTCGAGCACGCGCTGGGTGGCGCGCCAGATGTCGGGACCGATGCCGTCGCCTTCGATGAACGGCACGATCGGGCGGTCGGGAATGGTGACGGCGCCGTCGGCGTATTGAATTTCCTGGCCGTCGGCCGGCGGCTGATAGAAAGCACCGTTGCTCAACAGTCGATCCTCCTTGGGGAGCGTGTAGGCGGGGAAAACAGGGTGGGAATGGCGGCGATACCGCGGCGGCAGGGTATCACAGGCGCCCGCAATCGATCATAATCGTCGATCCCATGAGCCATGACCTGAACGCCTCCTCCGCCCGATCGGTGGCGCCCGCCATCGGCATCCGTGATCAACCCCCGCCCGGCGCCGAGTCGATCGACTGGGACACCCTGGTCGACACCGCGCGCGCGGCCCAGAAGCGCGCCCACGCGCCCTACAGCGACTTCCACGTCGGCGCGGCGCTGCTGCTCGACGACGGCCGCGTCATCGAGGGCTGCAACGTCGAGAACCGCTCGTTCGGGCTGTGCATCTGCGCCGAGCGCCTGGCGGTCGCGCGGGCGATCGCCGATGCGCCGGCCGACGCCCGGCCCCAGCTGGTCGCGCTGGTGGTGATCACCCACGCGTCGCCGCCCGGCATGCCGTGCGGCATGTGCCTCGAGACGCTGACCGAGTTCGCGCGCGATCTGCCGATCCTGACCACCAACCACGAGGACGTGCGCCGCTTCTGGACGCTGCGTCAGCTGCATCCGGTGCCGTTTGAATGGTCCGAGAAAGGCGAGGACAGCGCCTGAGCCGCGCCGCCTGAACGGGACGGCGCCCTAGCGCGTGCGCTTCTTGAACGACCAGGTGAAGGTGAAGCGGCTGATCTCGTTGCCGTCGGCGTCGCGGCCGATGGTCTCGGCGGCGACGGTCTGCGCCTCGCCGGTGGTGCAGGCGCGCTCGACCGCGGCGAAGAACGCGTCGCCCATGTCGCAGGTGAAGAACGTGCGGCCGGTCGCCTTCTTGACGAACTGCGCCTCCATGCCGACGATCAGCATCGCGACGCGATCGGGCTTGGCCGCTTCGACCGCCAGGGTCGGCAGGATGCCCGTCGCCAGCTCGGCCGCCATCGCCTGGGCGGCGAAGTAGGTCGAGCGGAAGGGGTTGGTGGTCAGCCAGCGGTAGGGCACCGACGTGACCGAGGTCTGGGCGTCGAGGCGATGCACGCGCAGGCCGGCGATCAGCGCCAGCGGCAGCTTGGTGAGCATGAACAGGCGCAGCTGCCACGGGTTGGTGAGCTGGCGCTGGCGCTGGGCGGCCGTGCCTTGCAGGGCGCGAGGCGGGGCAGGCGGGTTGGGCGTCATGACGGTGGTTTCCTCACGGGAACGTGGATGGTCGACGTGGCTGGATCCGCGACGAGGGATCAGAACAAGAACGACGCCAGGCGCTGGAACGTCTCGGCGCCGAACGACCAGCGGCGCGTGCTGTTGCTGCGCCGCGCCTGGGTTTCGATGAACGATTGATGCAGCTTGGCGCGTCGCTGCATTTCGCGCTGCTCGTGGCCGGCGCGCTCGGCGGCGACCTCCTCGCCGCCGCTGCTGATCCAGTTGAGAATCTGGTTGAGCTCGTGGTCGTCGAACCACACGCCGTGGTCCTTACACTGATCGATGATGATGCCGCTGCGGCGACCGTAGTTGCGACGCTGCATCAGCTTGCTGCACACCGGGCACGGGCGGTAGGAGAACGATGCGCTGCCGAGCTCGCGCGATGCCTGACCGCTGCCGTCGGCGCTGCGGAAGCCGTGCAGGTTGATCTCGCCGCCGCGGGCGCGATGCTTCAGGGTTTGGAACGCCTCATTGCCGAGCCAAATGCCGGCGCAGCGGCCGCATTCGAGCAGGGAGAACGGCAGATCGCCGATCCGGCGGCTGGTCAGCGGCTGATCGGGGCCGCAGGCCGGGCACATGCGGTCGGTCTCGCTGCCGAGATCGTCCTCGGGTGCGATCGGCGTGGCGCAGTGATGGCAGAAGCGCGCGTGGTCGCTGACCCGCGCCAGGCACGACGGGCAGATCGTGTTGAGATCCCGCTCGCGCAGGCTGAAGGTCGCGCCGCAGTAGCGGCACGAGGGGGCGCTGCCCTCGCGCGGCGCGCCGCAGGACGAGCAGCGCACGACCGCGGCGTCGTGCGGCTTGGGCGTTGGCACCGTCACAACCTCACCGCAGCGGCAGTGGAAGCGCGTGCCGGGCGCATGCCCTGCGGCATCGTACTGACGCTGGCAGGCGGGGCAGGCGACGATGTGGTGCATATCGCTATTGTAGCGCGTCACCCTGCGATCGCGGCGCGGCCGACCGCCCGGCGGCGGCCGCGGTCGGCGGCGTATGCCGCTCCGTGGGTGAGCGGCTTGTCCTTGCTGCGGTGCGGCTGGTCGGCCTCGGCGCCGAGGCGGCGCCGGCGATCTTCCTCGTAGGCCTGGTAGTTGCCCGAGAACCACACCACCTGCGAATTGCCCTCGAAGGCCAGGATGTGGGTCGCGATGCGGTCGAGGAACCAGCGATCATGGCTGATCACCACCGCGCAGCCGGCGAACGCGAGCAGCGCCTCCTCGAGCGCGCGCAGCGTGTCGACGTCGAGATCGTTGGTCGGCTCGTCGAGCAGCAGCAGGTTGCCGCCCTCCTTGAGCGTGCGCGCCAGATGAACGCGGTTGCGCTCACCGCCCGAGAGATCGGCGATGCGCTTCTGCTGATCCGGACCGGTGAAGTTGAACGCCGCGGCGTAGGCGCGCGCCGGCACCTCGCGCGCGCCGAGCTGCACCACGTCGTGGCCGTCGCTGATCGCCTCCCACACCTGCTTGTCGCCCGGCAGCGCGTCGCGGCTCTGGTCGACGTAGGCCAGCTTGACGGTGTCGCCGACGCGCAGGGCACCGGTGTCGGGCGTTTCCTGGCCGACGATCATGCGGAAGAGCGTCGTTTTGCCCGCGCCGTTCGGTCCGATCACGCCGACGATGCCGCCCGGCGGCAGGGCGAAGTTGAGGTCCTCGACCAGCAGCCGCTCGCCGAACGCCTTGCGTACGTTCTCGGCCTCGACCACCACGTCGCCCAGGCGCGGGCCGGCGGGGATGTAGATCTCGTTGACCGTCTTGTACTGCTGCGCCTCGCGGTCCTCGGCGAGCAGCTTCTCGTAGGCGGTGATGCGGGCCTTGCCCTTGGCCTGACGCGCGCGCGGCGCCATGCGCACCCAGTCGAGCTCGCGCTGCAGCGTGCGCTGGCGCGCCGACTCCTGTTTCTCTTCCTGCGCCAGGCGCTTCTGCTTCTGCTCGAGCCAGGAGGAGTAGTTGCCCTTCCACGGAATGCCGCGACCGCGGTCGAGCTCGAGGATCCAGCCGGCGACGTTGTCGAGGAAGTAGCGATCGTGGGTGATCGCGACCACGGTGCCGGCGTATTCGGCGAGATGGCGCTCGAGCCAGGCCACCGACTCGGCGTCGAGATGGTTGGTCGGCTCGTCGAGCAGCAGCAGGTCAGGCGCCGAAAGCAGCAGACGGCAGAGCGCGACGCGGCGTTTCTCACCACCCGACAGGCGGTCGACGTCGGCGTCGCCAGGCGGCAGGCGCAGCGCGTCCATCGCGATCTCGAGCGTGCGGTCGATCTCCCAAGCGTTGGCCGCCTCGATCTGATCCTGCACGTCGGCCTGCCGCGCCATCAGCTTGTTCATGGCGTCGTCGCCCATCGGCTCGGCGAACTTGGCGTTGATGTCGTCGAACGTGGTCAGCAGTTCGCGGATATGTGCCAGGCCGTCCTCGACGTTTCCACGCACGTTCTTGGTTTCGTCCAGCTGCGGCTCCTGCTGCAGATAGCCGACCGTGGCGTCCTTGGCGGAGAAGGCTTCGCCGTCGAACTCGGTGATGTCGCCCGCCATGACCTTGAGCAGCGTGCTCTTGCCGGCACCGTTGAGACCGAGCACGCCGATCTTGGCGCCCGGCAGAAAAGAGAGCCAGATGTCCTTGAGAACCTCGCGGTTCGGCGGATACATCTTGCGCAGACCTTTGATGGTGTAGATGTACTGCTCGGCCATGGTTTGATGAAAACTCCTGGCGATCGCCCGCGCGGGCGGTCGCTGTGATGAGGGTGTCGGGTATGCGGGTGGAGGGAGATCGCGCGGCAGAGCACGGTGCGATCGAAGCGGGTTGCGCGCGGGACCGCGGCGCGAAAGACCGACGGCCAGCGCCGCGCGGCCCTTACTTGGGCTTGCGGGTCTTGTCGAGAAAGTCGCCGATCGCGCCGAATCCGCCGCCGGTCGCGCGCGGACGGAGCGTGCGCGGCGCGTCGTCGTCATCGTCCTTGAGCATCTCGTCGTCGACCGGGGTCAGCGAAATGCGCTTGCGCTCGACGTCGACGTCGCGGATCACGACCGGCACGGTCTGGCCGATTTGCAGCACCTCCTGCGGATGCTGGATCCGGCGACCGCCGCCGAGATGGCTGATGTGGACCAGGCCGTCGACGCCGGGCGCGAGTTCGACGAAGGCGCCGAACGGCGCCAGCCGGACGACCGTGCCAGTCACGGTGGTGCCGATCGGGAAGCGGCCCGGCGCGTCGTCCCACGGATCGCCGTCGAGGGTCTTGCGCGACAGGCTGATGCGCTCTTTGCCATCGGCGCGGGTCTCGATCTTGAGCACCTCGACGCGCACGGACTGGCCGATCTGGAGCACGTCCTGCGGATGGTCGACGCGGCCGTGCTGGATCTGGCTGACGTGGAGCAGGCCCTCGAGTCCGCCGAGGTCGATGAACGCGCCGTAGGCGGCGAGCGAGCTGACCGTGCCTTCGAGCGTGGCGCCGACCTCGAGCTTGGCGCGCAGCGCCTCGGCCTTCGCCTCGGCTTCGGCCTCGAGCAGCGCGCGCCGCGAGAGCACGATGTTGGGTCGGCCGCGGCTCTCCTCGTAGCGTGTGATGCGGAAGGTCAGCCGCTGGCCGATGTAGGCCGAGGCGTCTTCGACGTAGCCGCGCTCGATCTGCGAGATCGGGCAGAACGCGCGCAGACCGCCGACGTCGACGTCGAGGCCGCCCTTGTTGACTTCTTTGACCGTGCCCTCGACCGGCAGCTGATGGGCGAAGGCGGCCTGCAGCTCGGCCTGCGCCTCGGGACCGCCGGCCACCGCCTTGCGCCGCAGCAGCACGGTGCCGCCCTCGATGCCGGTGACCGTCGCTTCGATGACGTCACCCGGGTCAGCGGTGAGATCGCCGTCGTCGTCGAGCAGCTCGGCGCTGGGCAGCATGCCTTCGGACTTGCCGCCGAGATCGACGAACGCGGTTTCGCTGCCGATCGACAGGATCGTGCCGCGCACGCGCTCGCCCACCTCGGGCAGGCGCCGCTGGTTTCCGTCCTCGCCCGACGCGGCCTCGAATGCGTCGAGAATGGCGCCGAAATCGACCGTTTCGTCGTTCATGTCCGTCATGGCGCGTACTCTACCGGTTCCGGCCGATGCGGGGAACGCTGCGGGCGGGGAACGCCGCCCGTTCAGGCGCCCGAACAAAGACGTTGACAGCCGACAGCGGCCTGTCTAGAATCTTGCCTCCGCTCGCAAGTCGTCACAGCGACGCGCGCGGCCCCATTGCGAAAGTGGCGGAATTGGTAGACGCGCAAGATTCAGGTTCTTGTGCCCGAAAGGGTGTGGGGGTTCGAGTCCCCCCTTTCGCACCATCGATTGCAGAGCCCGGCCGGTCGTTTCTCGACCGGCCGTTTTGCGTGGTCCCGTCGGTGTCGGGAACCCGATCGCCCCTTCACGGAGTCCCATCGAGACAAGAACGCGGCGCGGACGCTGCGCCGCCCATTCGTTCCACGACGCGGAGTTCCCCTCGCCGATGCTAGACTTTCGCCGCATGCTCGCCTTCCGACGATGCCCCGCACCGGGGCCCCTCTCCCTGCGCCTTGCGCTGATCCTGCTCCTCGCGGCCCTGTTCACGGCCTGCGCGCCCGCCGCGCGCGACGATCCGGCGCAGGCCCGGCCGGAGCTCGAAAGCGCCCTGCGCGACTATCTGCCGCAGCTCGCCGAGGCCTACCGCGTACGCGACGCGACCGTGCTCGAAGGCGTCGCGGTGGAGAAGGAGATCGCCACCGTCCATCGCTGGATCGAAGAGGCGACGGCGCGCGGAGAGTGGATCGACACCACCCTCGGCTCGATGACCATCGAGGACGTCTCGGTCAGCCGCGGCACCGCCTACGTCAACACGCTCGAGGTTTGGGACGTCGTCCGCCACGCCCATGGCAGCGACGAGATCCTGGCGCGCTACGACGATCAGCGCTACCGCGTCCGCTACCAGATGGGGCGCGACATGGAGGGCGCCTGGCAGGTGTACTTCCGACAATCCACCCGACTCGAGACCGGCGGATGAACACCGACCAGGGCGGCG
>JBCCOR010000180.1:0-8372 GCA_039025295.1 Acidobacteriota bacterium | reverse complement strand
GTTCTCGGCGTCCGTCATCGCGCGCGTCCCGATCAGCTGTCGGCGCCGTCGGCCGCAGCGTCGTCGGCGGCTGCCGCGTCGAGGGCTTCCTTGGCGGCGGCCACGACCGCGGCGAAGCCGGCCGGCTCGCGCACGGCGAGATCCGCGAGGACCTTGCGGTCGACCTCGATCTCGGCCTTCTTCAGGCCGTTGATCAGCTGGCTGTAGGTGATGCCGTGCTCGCGGGCGGCGGCGTTGATGCGCATGATCCAGAGGCTGCGCATCTGGCGCTTGCGCTGGCGACGGTCGCGGTAGCTGAACGACAGCGCGCGATCGACCGCCTCTTTGGCGATGCGATGCGCCTTCGACCGGGTACCGTAGTAGCCCTTGGCTAATTTGAGAATCTTCTTCCGCTTCTGGGCCCGCTTGGACCCGCGCTTGACGCGTGGCATGACGTGAACCTCGTTGGGGTTGGAAAATGGAGGAGCCGCGCTGGACAGGTTCTTCCCAGCGTCGGCGGCGAAGGCTCGGGCGTGGCGTGTGACCAGGTCGTGACCGCCCGTTGGGGGTCGACGACTAGTGCAGCAGTTCCTTGACCGTCTTCTCGAAGGCCTTCGACACGGTGGTGGTCTTGCGCAGGTTGCGCTTCCGCTTCGTGGTCTTCTTGGTCAGGATGTGACTGTGCATCGACTGGCCGCGCAGCACCTTGCCGCGGGCGCTGATCTTGAAGCGCTTGGCGGCGCCCTTGTGGGTCTTCATCTTTGGCACGGCGGGGTCCTCTTTGCGTGAAAACGCGCCGCGCGGCGGGGTGCCGCGGACGCGGGTGCGCGCCGATCGTCGGGCAGGGCCGTCGAGGCCGGCGCAAAATACGGTCGCTGAGTCTATAGCGTTTGGCTTCGCGATGCGACCAGCGCGCGGGCGTGGTCGCGAAATGCCTCGAGGGTCATCGATTCCTGCGCGTCACCGCCCCGCCGGCGCACGTTGACCGTGCCGTCGGCGCGCTCCTGCTCGCCGACGACGAGCAGGTACGGGATTTTCTGCAGGGTGGCTTCGCGAATCTTGTAGCCGAGCTTCTCGTTGCGGTGGTCGCACGTGGCCCGCAGGCCGGCCTCGACCAGCGCGTCGCGCACGGCGTCGGCGTGGTCGAGATGCTTCTCCGACAGCGGCAGCACGATCGCCTGGACGGGCGCCAGCCAGAGCGGGAAGGCGCCGGCAGTGTGCTCGATCAGGATGCCGAGGAAGCGCTCGAGCGAGCCGAGCATGGCGCGGTGGAGCAGCACCGGCCGATGCTGCGCGCCGTCGGCGCCGACGTAGCTGAGATCGTATCGCTGCGGCAGCTGATAGTCGAGCTGGATGGTGCCGAGCTGCCACGGACGGCCGAGCGCGTCCTGGACCTGGAAGTCGATCTTGGGTCCGTAGAAGGCGCCGTCGCCGTCTTTGATGTGGTGATCGATGCCTTTGGAGGCGAGCGCTGCCTCGAGCGCGCCCTCGGCGCGATCCCACAGCTCGGCGGTGCCGATCGACTTCTCGGGGCGGGTCGACATGGCGACCGCGATGTTCTCGAAGGCAAAGGTCTCGTAGATCGTCTGGATCATCTCGACCATGCGCGCGATCTCGCCCTGCACCTGCGCCTCGGTGCAGAAGACGTGGGCGTCGTCCTGGCAGAAGGTGCGCACGCGCGTCAGGCCGGCGGTCACGCCCGAGCGCTCGTAGCGGTGCAGGCGGCCGAAGTCGGCGTAGCGCACCGGCAGATCGCGGTACGAGCGCTTCTGGGTGGCGTAGATCAGGCAGTGGGTCGGGCAGTTCATCGGCTTGACCGCGAACTCCCGATCGTCGGCTTCGATGAAGAACATGCCTTCGTGGTAGTTCTCGTAGTGCCCCGAGGTATGCCACATGTCGACGTCGAGAACCTGCGGCGTGATCACCTCTTCGAAGCCCTTGCGGGTCTGCAGCTCGCGCACGAAGTCGACCAGCGTGTGGTAGACGTGGGCGCCCTTCGGATGGAAGAACGGGCTGGCCGGCGCGGCGGGATCGAACGAGAACAGATCGAGGGTGACGCCGAGCCGGCGGTGGTCGCGCTTGCGCGCTTCCTCGATCGTCGTGCGGTAGGCGGCGAGCTCCTTCTTCGAGGCGAAGGCGGTGCCGTAGATGCGCTGCAGCATCTCGTTGTCTTCTTTGCCGCGGTAGTAGGCGCCGCCGGTGTCGAGCAGCATGATCGCGCCGATCTGCTTGGCGTTCTGCACGTGCGGACCGCGGCAGAGATCGACGAAGTCGCCGTGGCGGAAGAGGGTGATGGTCTCGCCCTCGGGGATGTCCTGCAGGCGGTCGAGCTTGAGCGTCTCGCCGCGCTCGGTGAAGAGCGCCGCGGCGTCCTCGCGGCTGATCTCGACGCGCTCGAAGGTGGCGTTCTCTTTGAGAATCACCTTCATCTGCTTCTCGATCTGCGCGAAATCCTCGGGCGTGAAGGCGCGCGGGAAGCGGAAGTCGTACTGGTACTTCTCGCTGTGGTCCTGACGGCCGGCGTCGATCTCGGTGCCGGGCCACAGGCGTTTGACCGCGTCGGCGAGGACGTGCTCAGCGCTGTGGCGAATGAAGGGGCCGGCCTCCGGATCACGGGTGGTGAACAGGCGGATCGCGGCGTCGGCGACGAGGGGTTGACGCAGGTCGATGACGTGTCCGTCGACTTCGGCGCCGACCGCTGCCTTGGCCAGGCCGGGGCCGATGGCCTGGGCCAGATCGAGCGGCGTCGAGCCGGCGGGCAGGGTGCGGACGCTGCCGTCGGGAAGGGTCAGGGCGATGCTCGAGACCGGTTCGCTCATGGCGGGTGGCTGTCTTGGGTCGGTGGATGTACGGGTAAGCCGGGTCGCAGATCGCGGATGCGCGCTGCGATGATCGGCGAATTCGGTGCGGTCGTGATGCCGTGGGCGTAGGAAGAAATGGTAGGCGCTAGCGGACTTGAACCGCTGACCTCTACCGTGTGAAGGTAGCGCTCTAACCAGCTGAGCTAAGCGCCTACGTCCCGAGTGACATACGTCGTCGGCTGATCGATCGGTGTGGACGGAATGGTAGGCCCGAGCGGACTTGAACCGCTGACCTCTACGATGTCAACGTAGCGCTCTAACCAACTGAGCTACGGGCCTTCCGGGTGCGATTCGACGCGGGCGTCGAACGCGGATCGATCGTGCGAATCAGCGCTGCGTGTCCGTGCGGGCGTGCAGCGTGATTCGCGGACGAGGGAATTTAGCAAAGCCGCGCAGGGCGGTCAAGCACGGTGCCCGCTCGCCCGCAGCCGGCCCGTCAGCAGCGGATGCGCCGGGGCAAAAATTTTGCGATTCATCACGCGATACGCAAAATAAAGAGAAATTTCTCTTGAATCCGTGGCTTGCGCTACGCTGTGGGGACAACCGACGGAGGATGCCCCCATGACCGACGCCCCTTCCATTCCGACCCATGCCGACGAGCCGTCCGATGCCGATCGGTCGGCCGCGCGTCGCCGCGCACCGCAGGATCCCGAGGCGCTGCTGCGGATCGCCGCGGTGTCGGCGCTGCGCCGCATCGAGCGCGATCGGCAGATGATGCCGCCCGGCAAGATGCGCGATGTGATGGACATTCTGCTGCTGCGCCTGTTCGAGCCGCAGCTCGACGTCAACGCGCTGAAGGAGGCCAGCGGCGCGCGCGACAACAACCTGTCGCAGCAGGTGCGCGCCTGGCTCGGCGTCGGCCTGCACGGCTATCTCGAGGCGCGCCGACTCGACACCGCCGAGCGGCTGATGCGCGACACCCGCCTGACGCTGTCGGCCATCGCCGCGCTGGTCGGCTACTCCCATCTCTCGGTGTTCAGCCGCGCGTTTCATCGCACCCGCGGCGTGCGGCCGAGCACCTACCGCCGGCAGATGCATCGCGCGCGCGCGGCCGGCGCGCGGCCGGTGCCGCCGACCTTCGCGGTCGCGCCGCTGCCGGCGGCGTCGGGACGCGTGGTGTGCGCCGGCTGTGCGTGCCGCATCGACCGCGGCGCGCCGCTGCATATTTGGCGCGAGCTGCAGCCGCTCTGTCCGCTCTGCGCCCATGAGGACGCCCACGTGCCGCGCGTGCTGCTGCGCGCGCTGCGCGCTGTGCCGGGGACGATCGTCGTCCATCGTCACGCCCACGCCGCCGCGCCGGCGGCCGAGCGCGCGCCGGCAAACGCGCTCGCGCGCCTGGACCCGCGCGAGCGCGACGACCTGGTCGAGGCGCTGATCGAGTCGATCGACCTCGCCGGCGGTCCGTCGGTGGAGGCGTGGCGACGGGGCGAACCGCGACCGTCCTGGGACGATCCGCTGGCGGCGTCGGATGGTGCATGGTAGATTCCCTCCTGACCCATAAGCTCTGCGGTTTTCCCGTGACCTGCTCCACGTCCTGACTCGGATGCACCGGGGCCACGCGCACGGGCCAACAGCGCCCCGTGTCGTCCACGCCGATCCGCATGCGAACCCATCCATCCTCTGAGGAGAACCCAATGCTTCAGAACGCGCAGCGCCGCCGCTGGAATGTGCGGCGCATGCTGGGAGTCACGTCTCTGGCGGGCGCCCTGCTCTGTGCCGGTCTCGCGGTCGCGAGCCTGCCGAGCGTCAACACGGCTTTCGAAAGCGACGACAACCACGCGTCGCAGGTCGCCGACCGCGACCTTCTCAACCACGGCCACAGCGGCACGATCGAGCTGTCCGGCGTGCACGTCGTCGTCGATCCCGAATCCGGCGTGCTGCGCGCGCCCATCGGCAACGAGCTGGCCGAGATGCAGTCGTCGTTCTCGCAGCTGTTGCGCCAGGACGACGAAGGCCTGGTGGCCGAGACGCTCGCCGACGGCAGCAGAAAGGTCATGCTCGACGGTCGCTACCTGACCGCGTCGGTGATTCGCGTCAACCCGGACGGCACGGCGTCGTTCGCCAGCGTCCGCACGCCGGAGGCTGCCATGGCGCACGTCACGGGCACCAACGCGCTGGAGGTGGAGTGATCATGCGCCGTCGCACGCTGACCCGCGTTCTGCCCGCCCTGCTTCTGCTCGCCCTCCTGCCGACCGCCGGCTTCGGCGCCGCGACCATCACCATCGTCAACGCCGACGATCCGGGTGAAGGCTTCAACGATCCGACCGCCGTCACGCCCGTGACGGGCAACCCCGGCACCACGCTCGGCGAGCAGCGCCTCAACCTGTTCCAGTTCGCGGCCAACTTCTGGGGCAATCTGCTCAACAGCGACGTCGAGGTCCAGATTCTTTCGACCTTCGATCCGCTGACCTGCGGTGCCATGGGCGCGACCCTCGGCGCGGCGGGCGCGATCTGGGTGCAGAGCGACTTCACGCCGCTGAGCGGCCCGCCGATCGTGCCGCTCACCTGGTACGCCGGCGCCGCGGCCAACTCGCGCACCGGCGTCGACGGTGACACGGACAACGAAGAGCTGATCACCTTCTACAACAGCGACATCGACAATGGCTGCCTGCCCGGCGTGACCGGCTTCTACTACGGCACCGACGGCAACCCGGAGCCCGGCCAGATCGAGCTGCTGCAGGTGCTGCTGCACGAGTTCTCGCACGGTCTCGGCTTCGCCAACTTCATCAACGAGACCACCGGTGCGCTGCTCCTCGGCCAGCAGGACATCTACAGCTTCCTCACCTTCGACAACGAGGTGAACATGAGCTGGGCCGACATGGCCACCGACGCCGAGCGCGTTGCCTCGGCGATGCGCTGCGGTGAGATCATTTGGACCGGCGCCAAGGCCACGGCGGCGGCCCCTGGATTCCTCGATCCCGGCGTGCCGGCGCTGACGGTCAACACCTCGCCCGCGGCCGGCTCCTACAGCGTGGGCGCGGCCGACTTCGGTCCGCCGCTGTCGGCGGGTCCGGTGACCGGCGATATCGAGGTCGTCGACGACGGCACCGCGCCGTCGAACACCGACGGCTGTGAGCCGCTGGTCGGCTTCACGGCCGGCAACATCGCTTTCATCGACCGCGGCAACTGCGCGTTCGTCGACAAGGTGGCCAACGCGGAAGCGGCTGGCGCGGTCGGCGTCGTCGTGGCCGACAACGTCGCCGGCTGCCCGGCGCCGGGCCTGGGCGGCATGGCGGCATCGACCATTCCGGCAGTGCGCATCACCCTCGACGACGGCAACGCGATCCGCGCCGAGGTGCCGGGTGCCAACGCCACGCTCGGCGTCGACAACACCCGCATCAACGGTCTCGACGCTTCCGGTCAGCCGCTGCTCTACGCCACCGATCCGATCCAGCTCGGCTCGTCGATCTCGCACTGGGACATCAGCGCGACGCCGAACCTGCTGATGGAGCCGGTCGCGGCGGTGTCGGGCACGCAGGTCGACATCACGCCCGAGGGGCTGTGCGACGTCGGCTGGATCCTCGACGAGGGCGCCGGCAGCGTGATCGCGATTCCGACGATGTCGTGGCAGGGCCTCGCGGGCCTCGCCGCGCTTCTCGGCCTGCTCGGCGTGTTCCTGATGCGCTCGGGCCGGATGTCCTGATCCGTCGCTGATCCGAACCTCGGTTCGTGCGCCCGCCCGGTTCGCCGCGGCGGGCGCTTGTTTTTTGCTTTAGGATGACGCCCGCACACCGCCGCCGCTCGATCCTCGCTCGGCGCCGCGCCTTCAGGAGAGCCCGACACCGTGTCCGACCGCCCGCTTCCGTCCGACGCGTCCGCCGACGATGCCCCTCGTGATTTCCTGCGCGATCTCGTGACCGCCGACGTCCAGGCCGGCACCCACGCGGGACGCGTGGTGACCCGCTTTCCTCCCGAGCCCAACGGCTATCCGCATATCGGGCACGCCAAGTCGATCGTGCTCAATTTCGGCGTTGCCGAGCAGTTCGGCGGGGCGTGTCATCTGCGCTTCGACGACACGAATCCGACCACCGAGGATCCCGAGTACGTGACGGCGATCGAGCGCGACGTCCGCTGGCTCGGCTTCGCCTGGCACGGGTCGACGCGCTTCGCCTCCGACTACTTCGGGCGCCTCTACGACTGCGCGCTGCGCCTGATCCGCAGCGGCAAGGCCTACGTCTGCAGTCTGTCGGAGGAGGAGATTCGGCAGCATCGCGGCACGGTGACCGAGCCCGGCACGCCGAGCCCGTATCGCGCGCGCAGCGTCGAGGAGAATCTCGCGCTTTTCGCCGCGATGCGCGAGGGCGCGTTCGAGGAAGGCGCGCACGTCCTGCGCGCGCGCATCGACATGGCGTCGCCGAATATGAAGCTGCGCGATCCGCTGCTCTACCGCATCCGCAAGGCGCATCACTACCGCACCGGCGACGCGTGGCCGATCTACCCGATGTACGACTTCGCGCATCCGCTCTCCGACGCCTTCGAGGGCATCACCCACTCGTTCTGCACGCTGGAGTTCGAGAACAACCGCGCGCTCTACGACTGGGTGATCGCGCACGCGTGGGAGCAGCCGGCCGCGCTCGGCGCCGCGCCGGGGCAGACCGAGTTCGCCCGCCTGCGCCTGAGCTACACCGTGCTGAGCAAGCGCAAGCTGCTGGCGCTGGTCGACGAGGGACACGTCGACGGCTGGGACGATCCGCGCATGCCGACGCTTTCCGGCCTGCGCCGCCGCGGTGTGCCGCCGCGTGCGATCCGCCAGCTGTGCGAGCAGGTCGGCGTGGCCAAGGCCAACAGCACGGTCGACATCGCGCGCTTCGAGCACGCGATCCGCGACGTGCTCAACCCCGAGGCGCCGCGCGTCTTGTGCGTGCTCGATCCGCTCGAGGTGGTGCTCGAAAACCTGCCGGCGGATCATCGCGAGACCTTCGACGCGCCGCTCTATCCGCGCGACATCGGCAAGGCGGGTATGCGTGCGCTGCCGTTCGGACGGCGGCTGTTCATCGAGCGCGACGATTTCCAAGAGACGCCCGCCAAGGGCTTCCGCCGGCTCGCGCCCGGGCGCGCGGTGCGCCTGCGTCACGGCTACGTGGTCCGCTGCGTCGGCGTCGAGCACGATCCGGCGAGCGGCGCGGTGACGCGCCTGCGCTGCGTCTGCGACACCGACAGTCTGGCCGGCCCGCCGACGGACGGCGTCAAGGTCCACGGCACGATCCACTGGGTCGCGGCCGACGACGCGGTGGCGGTGGCCGTGCGGCTCTATGATCGCCTGTTCACCGCCGAACAGCCCGATCGCGGCAAGCTCGGCGAGGATTTTCGCACCTTCCTCAACCCGGCGTCGCTGACCGAGGTCGTTGGCCAGCTCGAGCCCGCGGCGCCCGCGCTGGCCGAGGCGGGGCCGGTGCAGTTCGAGCGGCAGGGCTACTTCGCGGCGGATCGTCCCTCGTCGGACGCGCCGTCCGCGACCGACGCCGACGGCCGCCAGGTGTTCAACCGCGTCGTCACCCTGCGCGACACCTGGGCCGGACGCGCCGCGCCGAC
>JBCCOR010000179.1:0-8399 GCA_039025295.1 Acidobacteriota bacterium | reverse complement strand
GGGCCCTGCTGCTGGTCTTCGCGCCCGATCATCATCGTCTGCTGCTGGTGGCGCATCCGCTGGTGGTCGACGATCCGTCGCTCGATCATCTGCTGCGCGATCTGAAGACGCACTACAGCCGCCGACGATGATGATCGGGCGCGAAGACCAGCAGCAGGGCCCGCACGAGCGGCGGACGGCCGCGGTGCATCGCGCGCTGCGACGCCGCGCACCCGGCGCGCAGGGCGGCCTCGGCTCGGCGCGGCGCGGGCAGCCGCGAGAGATCGATCCGCCGCCAGCCTCTGCGCGACGGGGGCCGGAAATGCGCCATCGGCTCCGCGCGGTGGGTGTCGATGTCGGCCTGCGCCGGGGCGCGGCGAAACGCCGTGCCGAACGCGGTGTGGCGCGCGAACACGTCGCCCAGGGCCGCGTCGAGGGCTGCAACGCGCAGCGGCCCGCGCAGGTCGATCGCGCGCACGGCGAGCGCCGATGCCGCACTGCGATCGCGCACGGCGGCCCCGTGCCACAGCCGCAGCTGCGCGAACGACAGCGGCTCGCGCGCAGCGGCCGCGTCATCGCGCTTCGCAGCCGCATCGCGGGGCGCAGAAGAGGACATCGCGAAACCCTAACCAAACTCCCCCAGGGCCGCAAGAACCGCAGATCGCGCTTGCGGCTTCGCGACAACCATAATATGTTTCAAAAACATAATTTAATCCTTTGCCTCCACGAAGGACGCAGAAAAATGACTTCAAACCATGAGAGCACGGGGAAAATGCTCAGGCGACTTGGCTGGACGACGCTGATCGCACTCGCCGCACTGGTCATGATCCGCACGCCCCATCACGCAGCGCCGAATCCCGCGCCCGACGCTCGCACCGCCCAGCGGCCGGTCGCCGATTTGGAAGATGTCGCCCTGCCCCACGACCAGCCCGCCATCGCGATGGCGCAGCTCGACGCACAGACGACGCTGATCGCGGTCACCACCGAGCAGCACGGCCGCGAGCCGTGGATCGTCGACACGGCGTCCGGCCACGCGCAGCTGCTCGCTGATCTCTGCCCCGGCAGCTGCTCGAGCCTGGTCGTGGCCGACGCGCGCGGAGGCAACCCCGCGGCCGGCGGCCTGGCGTATTTCGCCGCCGACGACGGCGCGCGCGGACGCGCCCTGTGGCGCACCGACGGCACGGCCGCGGGCACTTGGCCCGTGCTCGACGAATGCCCGGGCCCGTGCGGCACCCGCCCGTGGATCGACCGACCCGGCCGCGCGGCGGCGCTGGCCGATCGCCTGGTGCTCCTGCCCGAGGCATCGGGCACCAACGGCGAAATCTGGATCACCGACGGCACATCGGCCGGCACGCGCCCGTTCACCGGACTCGACGCCGACGGCTCGCTCCGCGCCCCGCGGCATCTCGTGACGCTCGACGACGACCGCGTGCTGGTGAGCGCGCGCGCCGTCGTCGACGATGCCGGTACCCTGCGCGACGAGATCTGGCTGATCGACGCGCAGGGCACGGCGCAACGGACCGCGCTGCCCGACGGCCGCCTCGGCCGACCGGCGGGATCGACGGGCGAGCGCTTCGACGCGCCGCCGGTGATCGTCGACGGCACAGTCTACGCCATCTTCGCCCCGCGCCGCACCGACGGTTCACTCGGCAGCACCGAACTGTGGCGGATCGAACCCGCGGGCGGCGCCGCACCGATCACCGACCTGTGCGGCGGCGGCTGCGACAGCCAGCTCAGCGGCCTGACCGCAATCGACGACCGCCTCTACTTTTACTTCGACCCGAGCAACGGCGCCGATCCGCGGGTGATGACCAGCGACGGTACCGCGCACGGCACGTTCGACATCGTGTTGCACCCGAAATTCCAATCGCGCAGCGCCGGACCGTTCGTCGCCCTCGGCAGGGAGCCGGCACCGGGCGGTGCGCCCCGGGCCATGGCGTTCCGCGGCCCGGGCAACGACGGCTTCGAAGCGCTCTGGACGTACACCCCGGGCCAGTTCGCGGCGACGCGCCTCCTCGACGGCGACCGCGACATCAGCGAGATGGCGTCGAGCGCCGACGGTCTGCTCTTCCTGCGCCCGCCGGTGGAACCGCTCTTCGAGGGCATCGAGCTCTGGCAGAGCGACGGCACCCCTGCCGGCACGCAGCGGCTCCGCATCCTGCCAGCGACCTTCCCCGAGCCGGCGATCAGCGATCTGTGGACCGCGGCCGACGGCAGCGTGCTGCTCGCTATGCGGCCGACGGGCGGGCCGAACATCGGCGCGCAGCGGGTGCTGACACGCATCGCCGACGGCGCGATCGATCCGCTCCAGGCTGAAACGCGCATCCAGCTGGCGTCGTCCAATCCGCGCCGCTTCGTGGCGCTGAACCGCGGCGCGCTCTTCGTCGCGGATCAATTCCGTCAGCAGGTCCGGCCTGACAACCCGTATGAAGACATGCGCGGCACCGGCCTGTTCTACGCGCTCGACGGCACAGTGACCGATCTGTCGACCGCACTCGGCGCCGACGTGCAGCCGCGCGATCTCGTCAGCCCGCTGACGCAGCTGAGCGGTCGCGACGTCGCGGTGTTCGCCGGTCGCGTGGCCGGACCGGGCCAGCCGGCGCCGGTCACCGGGGACATCCTGTGGCGCACCGACGGCACCGAGGCCGGCACCGCGCCACTCGCCGCGGCCGACGGCAGCACGCCGATCGACATCAGCGGCCCGCTGCGGAGCCATGTGCGCACCGAGCGCGGCGACGCGGTGCTGTGGCTGCAGCGGCTCCTGGACGTCCGCCCGGCGCCGTGGCGCAC
This sequence comes from Acidobacteriota bacterium, assembly GCA_039025295.1. Lineage (GTDB taxonomy): Bacteria > Acidobacteriota > Thermoanaerobaculia > Multivoradales > J023 > JBCCOR01. The sequence goes on along the minus strand of JBCCOR010000179.1, from coordinate 5,630 downwards.
CGACGGCGACCGCCTCACGCCCCTGCCCCTGCCCGTCTCGGCCGACGCGTCGGAAATCGCCAGCTTCAACGGCGCGCTCTATCTGCTCGAACCCGGCGCCCTCGATGCCGTGCTCTTGCGCAGCCCGAGCGACGATCAGCCGTTCGACACCGCCGCCGTGCTCGTGCGCGACCTGATCAACTTCAACGCGCGCCCGAGCGTCCTGCGCGCCACCTCGCGGCATCTCTACGCCCTCGGCGAGCTCGCCCTGTCGCCGATCACGATCGTCGCGGCGACCGGCCCCGACCGCGCCGTGCGCCCGCTCGATCTGACGCCGGTGCTGGGCAGCGCGGCCGCGCGCGCGCAGCTCGCCTACGGCACGCGCCGCGCCAGCGACGATCCGGCCATGCGCTGGCTCGTCGCGGTCGACGGCGACGGGCTCCTCGCCGTGCTCGACGTCGACGGCACGCACCGGCTGATCCGCGTCGTCGGCGACCAAATCACCGACCTCGGCGCGATCCGCCGCGGCGACGATCCCGCCTGGGCGCTCGCGCCGCCGACGCCGACCGCCAGCGGCATCTTCCTGCCCGTCCTCGACGACGACCACGGCGCCGAGCTCTGGATCGCCGATCGCCGGGCGAACAGCCTGCGCCCGCTGATCGAGATCATGCCGGGCGCGCGCGGCGGCTCGCCGCGCCATCTGCGCGACGTCGACGGCCAGCTGGTGTTCACCGCCACCGACGATCGACACGGCGCCGAGCTGTGGACCTCGGACGGCACGGCCGCCGGCACCCGCCGATTGACCGACGTCGCGCCCGGCCCAGCGGCGAGCGATCCCGGACCGGTGACGGTCGCGGGCAACCAGCTCTACTACGCCGCCAACAACGGCGTGTCGGGCCGCGAGGCGTGGCGCACGCCGACCGCCCGGCTGCGGCCCGCAGGCGCGTGCGTCGCCAGCGACCGCGTGCTCTGCCTGCTCGACGGCCGCTTCCGCGTCACCGCGCGCTGGCGCGATCAGCGCACGGGCAACGAAGGCGTCGCCGGTACCGATCCGCGCGGCGACCGCAGCGGCCTGCTCTGGTTCTTCCGGCCCGACAACGTCGAGCTGATCGTCAAGATGCTCGACGGCACCGACGGCCCGTCGCAGGCGCACTGGTTCTTCTACGGCGCGCTCTCCGACGTCGAATACACGATCACCGTCCAGGACACCGACACCGGCCGCGTGCGCACCTACGTCAATCCCGCCGGCGAAATCTGCGGCCGCGCCGACACCGGGGCGTTCCCGCGGATCGACAGCCTGACGCCCGGCGCACCCGCCATCAACCAGGCGACGACGATCCGTCCAGCGCGACCGAACGCGATGAACCTGCCGTTCGCGCCCGGGGGCGCGAACGCTGTGCGACTACCGTTCGCGCCCGCGACGGCGGCGGCGACCGGCGCCAACGCCTGCGTGCCCGACGCGCAGACGCTGTGCCTGCTCGACGGCCGCCTCGCCGTCGACGTGTCGTGGCGCGATCCGCGCACCGGCGACGAGGGCGTCGGGCGGCCGGTCACGCTGCCCGGTCGCTCGGGCCTGTTCTGGTTCTTCCGCCCCGACAACGTCGAGCTCGCCGTCAAGGCCCTCGACGGCACCGACAACAACGGCCATCTGTGGCTGTTCTACGGCGCGCTCACCGATCTCGAGTACACGATCACCGTGCGCGACGGCGTCACCGGCCGGCAGGTGCAGTACCGCAATCCGCCGTTCGAGATCTGCGGACGCGGCGACACCACGGCGCTGCCCACCGCCGACCTGCCGTAGCAGCGGTCCGGGCGTTTCCACCGCGGTTGTTCGCACGCGGACACACCTGCTACGGTTGCGCCTTGTCATTCCTTGCGCGCCCGGCGTCTTCTGCGCTGGGCGCGCGTCCGTTCGTCCGACCTCGAGCGCCGCCAACCATGCGCAATGTCATCGTCCTCGGCCTGCAGTGGGGCGACGAAGGCAAGGGCAAGATCGTCGATCTGCTCTGCCCCGCCTTCGACGTCGTCGTCCGCTACCAGGGTGGCCACAACGCCGGCCACACGGTCAAATTCGGCGACCGCACCTTCGCCCTGCATCTCATTCCTTCGGGCATCCTGCACGCCGGCACGCAGTGCGTGCTCGGCAACGGCATGGTGATCGCCCCCGACGCCCTCTTCGATGAGCTCGACCGCCTACGGACGAACGGCATCGAGGTCGACGGTCGCCTGTGGATCGCCGACCGCGCGCAGGTCATCCTGCCCGCGCACGCCGCGCTCGACCAGGCGCGCGAGGCCGCGCGCGGGGCGCGCAAGATCGGCACCACCGCGCGCGGCATCGGCCCGGCCTACGAGCTGCGCGCCGCCCGCTGCGGCGTGCGCATCGCCGACCTCGCCAGCGACGATCTCGCCGAGCGCCTGCGCGAGCAGGACCATCGCCTGCGCGCCGAACTCGCCAACCTGGGCGCGCCGCCGCCGCCGGCCATCGACGACGTGGTCGCCACCTGCCGCGACTGGCACGCGCGCCTCGCGCCCTACGTCTGCGACACGGTGGACCGGCTGCACGACTGGCTCGGCGACGGTCGGCGGGTGATGTTCGAAGGCGCCCAGGGCGCGCTGCTCGACAACGAGCACGGCACGTATCCGTTCGTCACCAGCTCGAGCACCATCGCCGGCGGCGCGTGCGTCGGCGCCGGCGTGCCGCCGCGCGCCATCGACGGCGTCCTGGGCGTGATCAAGGCCTACACCACCCGCGTCGGCGGCGGCCCCTTCCCCACCGAGCTCGACGACGCCGTCGGCCAGACGCTGCGCGATCGCGGCCACGAATACGGCACCGCCACCGGACGTCCGCGGCGCTGCGGCTGGTTCGACGCGGTCGCGGCGCGGCGCGCCTGCCGGCTGAGCGGCGTCGACGCCCTCGCCATCACCAAGCTCGACGTGCTCGACACGCTCGACGTGCTGCGGATCTGCGACGGCTACGAACATCCCGACGGCACAGACGCCGCGTGGCCGGCCGACGTGGCGACGCTCGAACGCGTGCGGCCGCGCTATCGTGAATTTCCCGGCTGGCAAAGCGACACGGTCGGCGTCACCGACGTCGACGCGCTGCCGGTCAATGCGCGCCGCTATCTCGACGCGCTCACCGAGGCGACCGGCGTGCCGGTCGGCATCGTCTCGACCGGGCCGCGGCGCGAGGAAACCGCTCTCGTCTCGGGCGATCCGCTCGGCGCGATGCTCGGCGATCGCCATCCGCGCGTCGTCGCCCATCGCGACGGCGTCCGGCCCGACGACCCGCGCGCCTGATCGGCGCGGAATCGCTCAGAGCAGCACGGAGGCCGGCGCCGCCGCGACGCTCTGGCGCCGCGCCGCCTGCTCGCGGGCGACGGTCTGGATCAGGTTGTCGCACAGCCGCACCGAGGGATGGGAGAGATACGAGGCGGCGATCAGGTTTTCGAGCGCGTCGGCCACCCGGCGGTTGACCACCGGCAGCAGCCAGTGCAGCTCGCGCGTCGCGCTGTTGGCGGCCTGCTGCTCGCCGCAGCCGAGCAGATGGCGGATCCACTCCACCGAGGCGAGGGCGGCGTCGTCGGGGAAGTCGCGGAACACCTCGACCGCCTGCTGATAGCGCTCCTGGGCGGTCGCCATGTCGCCGCGCTGCGCCGCGATGCGCGCGCGCAGCCACACCAGGCGGCCCCAGAGATACGCGCCTTCCGGCATGCACGCGCTCGCCGCTGCCTCGATGAAGGCGTCGGCGCCGTCGAGATCACCGATCGACACGCAGGCGGTGCCGGCGGTGTGCAGGGCGGCGTAGCGGTTGCGCTGGTGGTTCTGCGGCAGATGATCGAGAGCCGCGGTGCAGGCGCGGATCGCCTCGCGATGCTGACCGCGCCGGTTGGCCATGATGCCCTGGTCGACCAGCGCCCGGCCGACGCCGACCGGATCGCCGATCACCGTGTAGAGCGTCAGCGCCTCCTGACACAGCCCGCTGGCGATCTCGAGATGGCCGCGGTCGGAGGCGACGTAGGCCGCGCGCTGGATCAGGCCGGCGCGCACGTGCGGCATGTCGTCGCGGATCGCCCGCTCGAGCGCCGCCCACAGCGCCACGTGCGCCGTGTCGAGCTTGCTCGCCATGCGCTGGCACGAGGCCCAGATGCCGAGCGCGCGCAGCGCGGTCTCGACGCTCGAGGTCTCGATGCACAGCAGCTTGGCGCGCTGGGCGGCGCGCACGTGGTCGTCGTAGCGCAGCGCGTCGATGTCGGCGAGCTGGTTGCGCTCGCGCTCGCTGCAGACGACGTGGTCGGCCTCGTCGGCGAAGCGGGTGATCACCTTCTGGACGACGCTCGGGCGCTCGCGGCGGTTGAGGCGGTTGCCCTCGTTGCGGAAATAGGTCACCGGGTCCGACGGGAAGCAGGTGGCGAAGAAGTGGGCCGGTTCGACCCCCACCGCGTCGAGAATGCGCATCACGACGTGCAGACCGATCCGCCTTCGGTAGCGCGCGTTGTAGAGGTAGTTGCCGCCGAGTCCGGCTCGTTCCAGGACCTCCTCGCGCGGCCCCGTGCGCTGAACCAAATGGGCAAGCTGATCGAGAATGGTGGAGATGGCTTGCTGCGTATCCATGGTGTTCGACCTCCGGCGTCCCACACTCCGCGTTGCGGCGGGGGGGTAATTCAGCTCGCCGCGCGCTGCGTCCAGCCGCCGCGCGCGGTCGATATCAGCTCATGATCGGCGCCTCGTGACGCGACCGCTGCACTGCGGGCTTTGGCTCATGATCAACCAAGCACCATCACCTGACGAGATGGCCTCAGGGTACATCATCGAATCGAATGCGCTCATCGGGTACCCGACACCTCGTCGTCGGCGGGCGCAGCCGGATCGAGGGCTTCGTCTTCGGCCCAGATTTCACGCGCCAGCTGGGTGGCGCGGGCGGCTTCGCGCGCCGGCAGCACCACGCCGCCGATCATGTCCTGCATGCGCGCGCCCTGGCTGATGAACGACACCGGGTTGCCGCCGCCGAGACCGCTCTCGGGCATCTGCAGCACGGTCAGGCCGATCAGTTTGCCGGCGGCGTCGAACACCGGCGCGCCGAAGCCGGCGCGCAGCGGCGTCGCCGGCACCAGCAGACGGCGCGGCTTCTCGGTGACCGCGCCGATGACCTCGCGCGTCACCAGCGGCGCCCGCCCGAAGAAAGGATCGAGCGGGCGCAGAACGAAGAAGGCGGAGCCGGGGCGGACGTCGCTGACGTGCGCATCGAGATCGATGGCGGCCAGAGGCGACGCGTCGGCGTCGCGTTCGATCTGTACCCACGCGAGATCGCGATCGGAGTCGCGGGTGAGCAGCTGGCCACCGAGCGGCTCGTCGGCGTCGCCGAGGAAAATCTCCAGCGACGACGGCGTGGCGGTGAACGAGCGGCCGCCGAGCATCTGCCCCATCGCGCGGACGTAGCCGCCGAGCTCGGTGTTGGAGCACAGCAGCAGGCCCGACGCGTCGATCACGATGCAGGTCGTCTCGCCCTCGATCTCGCGCTCGCCGCCGTCCGTCTGCACGCGCAGCACGAAGCGCAGCCGCGCCAGGGCGTCGGCGTGCGCGGCGATGCGGGCATGGACGTCGGCGTTCATCTCGGCCGGCGCGGCCGCCGCGGCCAGCGCGACCGCGGC
>JBCCOR010000178.1:0-8409 GCA_039025295.1 Acidobacteriota bacterium | reverse complement strand
GAAGACTATTTCTTCCGGTTCCTGTCGAACGCCAACCCATCCACCGAAGCGTAGAGATTCGCCGTGTTCGCCACCATCTTTTCCCGCAATCTGCAGTCGACCTGGTCCGCGCCGATTTGGATCATCGTCGCGATGCTGCAGCCGTTCTTCTGGGTGTTCGTCTTCGCCCAGCTCTTCGAACCGGTTCCCGTCGCGTACGAAGGCGTCACGTTCGACTATTTGAGCTATTTCGGCCCCGGCATGCTCGCCGCGACCACGTTCTTCGGCGCGATGTGGGCCGGCATCGGATTCGGCATGGACCGAAAGTCGGGCGTCCTGAACCGGTTTCGGATGGCCTGCCGGTCGCATCGCACGATCATGGCGGCCTACGTCATGCAGTCGCTGACCGGTGTTTTGGCGCAGGCGCTGGTCGTGCTGGTCTTGGTGTGGTTCCTGGGCGCGGATCTCAACTGGAGCGCGCTTCAGCTGATGCTCGCGCTGGGTGCCATTCTGCTGCTCGGCTTTGCGATTTCCAGCCTGTCGCATCTGCTCGTCGTTCTGATCAAAGACGAGATGGGCATCATCCACATCAACGGCTTCATCGGCCTACCCCTGCTGTTCGTTTCCGGCGTGCTCTTCCCCATCACCGACAGCCCAGGCTGGCTGAAGGCACTCGCCCAGCTCAATCCGCTGCATCATTCGGCGGAAATCCTGCGCGCGATTTTGACGGAAGGCTACGTCGCCCGCCATGTCGGGCTCTACACGGGAATTCTCGTGCTGCTCTGCGTGGTTTTCTTCGAAATTGCAACCCGCTCGTTTAGAAAACAGAGCCGCGGTTAGTCGAACGGATGGCCAGCGTGTTCAGAGATATGCGTTTCAAGCTGAACGAATCGATGTGGTGCCTGCGCGCCGATCAAGGACTGCTGATCGGCTCGGGTGATCGCGTGCAAAAGCTGGTGCGATGCAATCCTCGGGTGTTCGAGCTCGTCCGCACCATCGAGGCGACGCTGCAATCCGGACCGCACGGCTTCGAGGCGCTGGCAGACGCCCAGACCGCGGCGGTGCCGACCGGCGTTCTCCAGGACGTGATCTCGCGCCTGCTGGACTGCGGTTTTCTGCTCGCGGACCTGCCTTCGGAGACGCAGGAGCCCGCCGGCGACGCAACGCGCGCCACGCTCGTTTTTTGCGTCGACGACGCGATGCGCCCGCATCTCGAGCGCACGCTCCGCGAGCACGACGCGATGCACGGCGTCCGGGCGAACGACACATGGATCGATCTCGAAGACGCGTCGATCGAAGACGCCGTTTCCGCGGACGATCTCTCGCTGGTCGTCGCGGCGGCGTCGTCGCCACTGCGACGGCTGCGCGCGTTTCCCCAGATCAACCGTGCGTGCGTCCGCGCCTCGACGCCGCTCCTGCTCGCCTACTGCGACGCCTCGACGTCCTTCGCAGGCCCCTTCGTCTTCCCGGGCGAAACGGCGTGCTACCGCTGCGTGGAGCTGCGCGAGCAGAGCCATGCCGCGATCCCGCATCATCATCAGCTGATCCGGGCCAACATCGAGAACATCGCCGTCACCGCCGCACCGGAGACGGATCGCAGATGCCTGGCCGACCTGGCGCTCGTCTTGACGAGCGAAATCGAATGCTTCCTGACCCGCGAACGCGTCCCGGTCACCTACAAGGCCATTCTGGAGCGCGACGCGCGGCGCCTCAGCTCGGTGCGGCATCCGGTGCTGCGCGTGCCGATCTGCGACGTCTGCGGCAACTTCCGATCGAAGCAGCGTGTGACGCCGTGGATCGTCTGAGGACAGCGCGGTCATGAACGACACCACCCAGTGGCCGCCCGCCGAGCGCAACGTCGCCGACGCCGTCGATTTCTTCGACTCGCCAACCAAGGTCGAGGTCTACGACCGCTTCCAGGCCACGTTCATGGCACCGGGACGGCGGCTCTGCCTCGAGCTCGCGCTGGCCAAACTGGGCCGCCCGCCGACCAGCGTGCTGGAGATCGGCTGCGGCAAAGGCCAGCTCCTCGAGATCCTCGCCGCACGTTTCCCGGACGCGCGGCTGACCGGATTCGACACCAGCGAAACGATGGTCGAAGAGGCCCGCGCGCGCGTCGAATCCTTCGCGACCGTCCTCCGCGGCGATCTCTCGTCGCTCGCCGACGACCTGCCGCCGGCCGATCTGGTGATCAGCTATTCCAACTTCCGATTCTGGAAGGCCCCCGTGGACGAGCTGGCGGTGATCGAGCGCATTCTCCTGCCCGGCGGCCTGGCCTACATCACCGACCTGCGTCGCGATTTTACCGTCACCCTGCGCGATCAGCTGATGGAGCGGGTCGAAACGCCCGAGTTCCAGGGTTTCCTGGGACTGCAGCTGCACTCGGCCTACACCGCCGACGAGGTTGGCGCGATCATCGAAGCCCTGCGCAGCGAGACCTGCGAATTCAAGATCGGCCAGTTCGGCGGCAGCCCGGTGCTGAGTCGCGAGGCGTTCGATCTCATCCAGCGCCACGATCATCTGGCCAAAGCGGTCTTCGCGATTCGCTCGAACGGCTTCCGGGTCGAAGGCGCGATGGACGCGATGATGCATATCTATCTTCACGGAACGGACAGGGAGTAGATCGCCGATGGCGAGTCGCGCAAAGATCCGAGAGAGACTGCTGTATCTCGCCGATGCCGATCTCGAGATCCAGCCGTCGGCGCTCTACCACGAGAATTCGAAGGTCGGACGCTGGCTCTGCACGTTCGAACGCAACAGCAGACCGACCGAGCAGCTGATCGCCAGCGTCCTCGAACAGGTCGGCGATCAGCGCGGGCGCTATCCCTACTGCCGCGCGGTGCCCTTGGCAGAGCCGCACGCGCAGCGCGAGGCCGACTTCGCGGCGGTGCTGTCGGCCCGGCGCGCCGAGCGTCGCTTCGCGCCGGCTCCCGTGTCGCTGCAGGACTTCAGCTGGGTGCTGCGCACGGCGCTGGGCAACACCGGGCGCGCGCGCGTCACCGACGCCGTCCAGGTATCGGCGCGCGCGTATCCGTCGGCCGGCGGCCTGTATCCGGTGCAGATCTATCCGATCGTGCGCGACGTCGACGGGCTCGCGCGCGGGATCTACCACTACGACATCGACGCCGACGACCTGAAGGTCATCGCCCAGGCGCCGGACGCCGACGCGCTGACGTCGACGTTCCTCGGCGATCGCGCGGTCGCGGAGGCCGCGGCGCTGCTGATGATCACCGCGATCGTCCCCCGAAGCGCCCTGAAGTACGGCGAGCGCGGCTTTCGCTACAGCCTGATCGAGACCGGCCACGCCGCGCAAAACCTCCTGCTCAGCTGCACGGCAGCCGATCTGGCGGCCTATCCGATCGGCGGATTCGTCGAAACCGAGATCGAGACCCTGCTCCACATCGACGGCGTCGAGGAGATCGCGCTGTACGCCGTCGCAGTCGGTACGAAACATCATGACTGACGGCTCTTCCGCGCTTCCCGCGCCCGTTGCCGGATTCGATTTCCGCCCGAGCAGCGACTGCATCATGTCGGCGATGTCCAACATCGTCCGCCACCACGGCATTCGCTTTGCCGACCCGCTGATCTACGGCCTCGGCGAAGGGTATTTCTTCTGGTACGTCGACATCGCGCCGGACGAGGCGCCGCCGGTGCTGATCGGCAAGAACGTCTTCATGGAACATCGGTTCTGCGAGAACGTCGGCGCCACGCTGACCATCCACGAGCCGATCACAGCAGACGAAGTGGAAGACTCCTACCGACGCATGGCCCGCGGCGAATCCACGGTGATCAAGTGCGATCCCTTCTTCTTCAAATACATCGAGTGGATGGACGACGAGCCGCTGCACTTCGGGGAACACGTCCTCATCGTCGTGCACATCGAAGGCGACACGGCATACCTCGCCGACGTCTTCAGCGACGACATCGTCGGCGTGCCGCTCGACGAACTGCGCCAAGCGCGCGCGTCGACCGACACCATTCCGTTCATGCAGCCGCGAAATCGCTGGTACGAATTCGACTTTCCAGAATCGGTCGACGACCTCGAAGGCCGGGTCGCGACGTCGATCACCCGCACCCTCGAGCACATGTTCGACGGCCAGGGCGGATTCGGCCTGAACGGCCTGGCGCGCATGCGCGACGCGTACACCAGCCGCCTGCGGGAATGCTGGGACAAAGACCGCAAACAATTCGCCGAAGCCTGCTTCGCCGGCGGCTGCCGCATTCTCGAAGGGCACTGCGGCGCGTTCAACCGCGGCATGCTCGGCCGCTATCTCACCGTGGCCGCGCACATGCTTCAACTCCCCAAGCTCTCCAATCCGGTTCTCGAAGCCCAGGCGATCGACGCGTGGAAGGCGCTGGGCGACATGCTGATCGCCTGCGCGGAGAACGCGGAACATCAGGACGTCGACCCACAGCAGTACGACGACATCAACAGCGCACTCGACACGGCGATCGAACGAGAGAAACAGCTATGTCAATCGATCGAACACGCGTCAAAGCCCTTTCTCAGCCGCTGATCGACAAGATTTCGAAGGCCCTGGGCGTCCCCGAACGACCGGTTCGATTTCGCCTGACCACCAACGCCTTCTACGCCCGGACGACGATCAACTGGCCGCCGGAGCCCGCCATCGTCACGATCTCGGAGGAGTCGCTGAACGACCTTCCCGTGCTCGCGCACGAGCTCACCCACTGCCTGGTGCCCACGCGGTCGCTGCTGCTGGCCGAAGGTTTCGCCACGTGGATCGGCTGCGAGACCCGCGGAGACTGCTCCGACTTTTTTTTCCAGGAATCGACGGTGGACGATGCCATGCGCGCGCATCTGGACGCGCTGGCGCCGATCCGCGAACTCGCCGCCGAGTTTCCCGGCGCGCGCCGCTATTTCGACGTCGCCGAATCGTTCCGCGACGACGTGCGCCTCGCGTATCTGACGGCCGCTTCGTTCGTGAAATGGTGCACGGTGCGCCATCCCGCGCTGCCGGCGAAGACCGCGCAGCGCGAGAACGACGATCCGGTCGCGCTGCTGCAGGATCTGTCGGGCCAGACCCTCGACCAGCTCGAGCGCGCATGGCGTGCGAGCCTCGTAGCGAACGCCGCATCGCAGCCGTCCGCGAGCGCCTGACGTGACCCGGCTCGACCACACGGAAGAATTCGGCGTTCACGTCTGCGACGCGCGCTACGGCATCGTCCAGCGGATTTGCGAGCGCCGCACGCTGGTTTCGCTCGACGGCTTGAACGAGTTCATCGCGCGCGCGTATCTGCCGCTGGGCAGCGAGAGCAGCAGCGCCGACAACGGAGGACGCGGCGAACGCAAGTCAACCGCGTACTGCGGCGCGATCGGCGAATCGATCGAGCGCTACGCGCTGTCGATCTACGATCCGTCCACGCTCACTGTCGCGCCGTTCGACGCGGTCGAAGATCGCGCGCTCTCACCCGACGCGCTGCGCTTTTTCCTAGACGCCCAATACCGCGACCCGCAGTTCCCGTTCGCGCCGCCGCAGCCAACCGACCACCTGGCGTGGATCGAAGGCGTCGACTTCGTGACCGGCGAAGCCACCTACGTGCCGGCGTCGCTGGTCTTTCTCCCGTATCGGCATCTCGACGACGAACCGCGCCTCTCCCACCAGATTTCACCGGGTGCGAGCTGCCACACGTCGCGCGAGGCCGCCGCGCTCAGCGCCGTGCTGGAGCTCGTCGAACGCGACGCGTTCACGATTTTCTGGGAGACGGCGGCGGCATTCCCGCGGGTGGCTCCCGATCCCGTCTTCGACGAGGTTCTCCGCGCCTCGGCGCTCGATCTCGACGTCGACAGCTTCGACATTTCCACCGATCTCGAGATTCCGACCGCCCTGGTGCTGGTGCGATCGACCGAGGGCGCGCACGCCTGCCTGTCGTACGGCATGGCCAGCCGGCCGACCTTCGCCGAAGCCCATCACAGCGCGTGGCAGGAAGCGGTCACCTCGTGGATCTCGGCGCGGACGATGATCCGCGGCGAGCGCGTCCCGCGCGACCTCCTGCTCGAGCGCATGGCCGCAGCGCCCGGCTTCCATCTGCATATGCTGTGGTCGGCCCTCGGCTATGCCGACGACGATCTGCGCTTTGTCGAGGACGCCGCGCCGCGCGCGCCGACGCGCGACCTCACCGCCGCGAGCGGCACGATCCTGGAGGCCGTGCGCGAAAAACTGCGCGACCGCGGCTGCCGCGTGATCCTCGTCGACATCACGCCGTCCGACGTCGCCGAGCTGGGCTTCTTCGCCATGCGCGCGGTTTCCACCGATCTCGTGCGCCAATCGCTGGGATTCCACTGCCGCCATCTGCGCAACGAACGATTGACCGCCGTACCGAAAACACTCGGACTTCCGCACCGTCACCGAACGCATCGAGCCATCTATGAAAACTACCGACCCGAGCCGTAGTCTGCGCTGGCAGATCGAGCGTACGCTGGCCGCCTGCCGGGATCACGGCCTGCCCGTCAACCGCGAGCACATGCGGAGCCTGTTCGGCCGCATGCTCGACTACCACTCCATCGTCTACTGGGCCGAGCCGGTGTCCGATCGGCCCGGCGCGCGTTCAGACGCCAAGAACGGTGCCGGATTCGACGCGGATGTCGATCAAGCGGACATCAGCGGCCTGGCAGAATGCCTCGAGCGCCACTGCCTGTTCAACGTCATGAACGACGCGCCGATTCGCGCCGCCGAGCAGGCCACCGATCTTCCGACGCTCGCCGAAGACCGCTGGCCGACGTTCGCCCCGTGGCAGCTGCAGGACGACGCGTTTCCCCACACGACCTACCGCGCGGCGTCGGTGCGCACGTGGGCGCTGGCTGAAGGCATCGGGACGCCGTCGATTCGCGTCCCGGCCAGCCTCGTGTGGCAGCGCGCGTTCCCCGACCGCTTCATGCCGATCGTCTCGAGCGGCACCGCCTGCCATTCCGACCTCGACCAGCTGCTCTCAAACGCGCTGTTCGAAGTGGTCGAGCGGGACGGCTTCATGATCGCCTGGGGTAGCCGGGCGTCGCCGCCTGGGATCGCGCCGGACAGCGCGTGGCTCGACGACGACGTCGCCGGGATCGCGGATTTCTGTCGCCACATGGGCATGACGCTCGCGCTGCGCGATCTGACCACGGATCTGGACATGCCCACCGTCCTGGCGATGATCGTGGACGACACCGGCCGCCGACCGGCTCTCTCGGTCGGCGCCGCAACCCGGGCGACGCTCGCGTCTGCGGCGTCGAAGGCCGCCAAAGAGGCGTATCAGTGCTGGTGCTGGATGAGCGACGAGCACGCGCGGCTCACCGATTCCTACGAAGCCGTTTTTCGGAAGCTGTGCATGAAGCCCAACATGTTTCACCATCCGATGCTGTACGGATTCCCTCAGGCCAGCGCGCTGGCCGCGCCGCTCCTGCAGGAACCGACGCGCTGGACGACAGAGAATCGCGGCATCGCCGGATCGATGTCGTCCGAGAGCGCAGCCGACGCGATTTTCGCGCGCTGCGTCGACCATCTGCGCCAGGCCGGCTACGCCGCCTACAAGGTAGCGCTCACGCCGAACGAACGCGTTTTCGGCGGCCTTCAGGTGATGCGCATCTTGATTCCTGGCCTCGTGCCGCTGGGCATCGGCGACCGCGCGTACTGCATGGGGCATCCGCGCATTCATCAAGTTCCCGAAACGCGCGGCTGGCCGACCCAAGGCGACCGCCGCGACGCGTGTCCGCCCCCGCATCCATTTCCCTGAGGACAACCGCTTGTTTGCACCCGCTGAACTCGCAGCATCGTGGACGCTGTCTGCCACGTTCCGAAAGGACCTCCGGGTGGCCTTTCTGGACAGCGGCGTCGTTCAGATCACGTCGATCGGCGGCATGACGCGCATCGGACCGCTGCCGGCGCACCTGACCGTCGTGCTCCGCGCGCTCGAGGCGCAGCCGCAGCGCATCGACCGCCACAGCGACGGCCTCGCGGCCACGCTGGCACGCTGCGGTCTCGACGCCGATGCGAAACCGATCGCCCAGGCCGACAAGCTGATCGGCCAGCTGGCCAGGCTCGGCGCGCTGACGCTCACCCTCGCGTCGCACGCGGCCGACGACGCCGTCGAGATCGAGTTCGAACCGTACAAAGTCGGCCGCTTCGCCGCGGCGAAGCGCGCAGACAGCGACGACGCCTGGACGCTGCGCGACGGCTGCTTCCTGCGCAGCGAGCACGGCGCACTGGTCTGCGAAGCGCCGGACGGCTCAGCGCGGATCCGCGCCCATGCGTCCGCGCTGAGCGCCGCCTTCGGCCGCTTCGCCGGCCGGCACGTGCCGGCGACCGAGAGCGGCCCCGGCTCGATCGCGTCGCCACAGCCGCAGGCCCTGCTCGAAGCCCTCTTCGTCCGGGCAGGACTGGCCGTGCCCGCCGCGCGCGACGCGCCGGCAAACGCGCGCGCCGTCGTCGCGCG
>JBCCOR010000177.1:0-8410 GCA_039025295.1 Acidobacteriota bacterium | reverse complement strand
GTCAGTTCCATCCCGAGTACAAGAGCCGGCCGCTCGATCCGCATCCGCTCTTCGTGTCGTACATCGGCGCCGCGCTGGCGCATCGGCAGCAGCAGCAGAGCGCGCGCAACCGGCCCGCGGCGACCGCGGCCGACGCGGCGACCGGCGCCGGCCAGAACGCTGCGATCGCGACGCCGGACGCGCCGGCCGAGGTCGGCGCGTGAGCCGCCCGCGCCACGGCGTCGAGCTCGCGCCCGGCTTCGTCGTCGGCAACCGGCGCAGCCACCTGCCGGTGATCGCTGGGCCGTGCGTGATCGAGAGCGACACGCTCGTCCACGAGGTCGCCGAAACGCTGCGCCGCGTGGCGTCGCGCCTCGACGTTCAGCTGCTCTTCAAAGCCTCGCTCGACAAAGCCAACCGAAGCAGCGCCGACAGCTTCCGCGGCCTCGGCTTCGAGGAGGCGCTGGCGATTCTGGCCGAGGTCAAAATCGCGACCGGACTGCCGGTGACCACCGACGTCCACGAGCCGCGCCAGTGCGATCGGGTCGCCGAGGTGGTCGACGTGCTGCAGATTCCGGCCTTCCTCTGCCGCCAGACCGATCTGCTGCGCGCCGCCGGCCGGACCGGCTGCGGCGTAACGATCAAGAAGGGCCAGTTCATGGCCCCCGACGACATGCGCCGCGCCGCCGACAAGGTGCGCGAGACCGGCAACGAGCGGATCGCGATCATCGAGCGCGGCTTCAGCTTCGGCTACCACAACCTGGTAGTCGACATGCGCAGCTTCCCGACCATGGCCGACGACGGCCTGGTGACGATCCACGACGCCACGCACTCACTGCAGCTGCCCGGCGGCGGCAAGCAAACCGGCGGCACCCGCCGCTTCGCCGAGCCGCTGGCGCGGGCGGCGATCGCCGCCGGCGCCGACGGCGTCTTTCTCGAGGTGCATCCGCGTCCCGAGGAAGCGCTCTCCGACGCCACCACCCAGCTGCGACCGGCGCGCGCCGAGGCGCTGCTCGACAGCCTGGTCCGGCTGCGGGCGGCGCTGCCGACCGAGGACGCATCCGCGTGAGTGCGGCGGAGATGATGGCATCGACCGACGCCCGACGCGCACCGCGCGACGTCGCCCGCTGGGTGCTCGACATCGAGGCCAACGCCGTGCGCGGCGTGGTCGATCAGCTCGACGACGCCTTCGATCGCGCCGTCGAGCTGCTCGCGGACTGCCGCGGGCGGGCGGTCTGCACCGGCATGGGCAAGAGTGGGCTGATCATGCGCAAGATCGCCGCGACGCTGTCGTCGACCGGCACGCCCGCGCACTTCCTGCATCCGGCCGAGGCAATCCACGGCGATCTCGGCGTGGTGGTCGAGGGCGACGTCGTCGTCGCGGCGTCGTATTCGGGCACCACCGAGGAGCTGCTGCGCCTGGTCGAGCTGCTCGGCCGCATCGGCGCGCCGCTGATCGCGATCACCGGCCATCCCGACAGCCCGCTGGCGCGTCACGCCGACGCCCATCTCTCGGCGGCGATCGACCACGAGGCGTGTCCGCTCAACCTCGCGCCCACCGCCTCGACCACCGCCACCCTGGCGCTCGGCGACGCGCTGGCGATGGCGACCCTCGAGGCGCGCGGCTTCACGCCCGAGGACTTCGCACGCCTGCATCCGGGCGGCCAGCTCGGCCGCCAGCTGCTGCAGGTCGAAGGCGTGATGCGCACCGGCGACGATCTGCCGCGGGTGCGCACCGACGCGCCGCTGACCGACTCGATCTACGAAATGTCGCGGCGCGGCCTCGGCATCACGGCCGTGGTCGACGGCGACGCACATCTGGTCGGCTGCCTGTCCGACGGCGATCTCCGGCGCCTGCTCGAGCGCGGCGACGCGCAGCTCGACCAGCCGGTGGCCGAAGTCATGCGCGCCGCGCCCAAGACCATCGACCGCCGCGCGCTCGCCTCGGCGGCGCTCCACACCCTCGAAACCCATCGCATCACCTCCCTCTTCGTGCTCGCAGACGCCGACGGCGATCGCGACGACGGCGGCGGCGGCAACCCGCCGCGCCGGCTCGACGGCATCGTCCATCTGCACGATCTGTGGCGGCTGGAGCTCTTCTGATCATGATCGAACGACTCGATGAACTGACCTTCGTGCGTCGCGCCGAGGCGCTGGCGTGGCTGCTCTTCGACGTCGACGGCGTGCTCACCGACGGTCGTCTGTTTTACAGCGGCGACGGCGAGCAGCTGAAGACCTTCCACGTGCGCGACGGCATGGCGCTGCGCCTGGCCCATCGCGCCGGTCTCAAGCTCGGCCTGCTCTCGGGCCGCCGCTCGCGGCCGATCGAGCGCCGCGCGCGCGATCTCGAGATGGAGTCGGTGGTGCTCGGCGTCGGCGACAAGCACGCGGCGTTTCAGTCGTTTCTCGACGCCAACCACATCGCGGCGTCGCGCATCGCCTACATCGGCGACGATCTGCCCGATCTGCCGGTGCTCGATCGGGTCGGCCGGGCGTTCGCGCCGGCCGACGCCGCGCCCGAGGTGCAGGCGCGGGCACACGTCGTGCTCGACCGGCGCGGCGGCGACGCGTGCGTGCGCGAGATGATCGAAAAAATCCTGCGCGCGCGCGGCGCGTGGGACGATCTGGTCGCGCACTTCCTGCCGTGAGCCGACGCAAACCTCCGCTGCGCCGTCGGCTGCGAACCCGTCTGCTGCCACCGCTGCTGAAGGCGCTGCGCGCGGTGTTCGGTCGGCTCTCGTGGCGCAACGCCCAGCGCCTGGGCGGCCTGCTCGGCACGATCGCCTGGCGCGTCGCCCGGCGCGATCGGCGGCGCGCGATCGACCATCTCGCGATCGCCTTTCCCGAGCTGCCCGACGCCCGGCGCACGGCCCTGGCGCGGGCTTCGTTCCGGCATCTGGCGACCAACGTCGCCGAGGGCCTGCACGCGCTCGGGCGACCGCCGGGCGCGGTCTGCGCGCACGTCGACGTCGAGGGCTTCGCGGTCATCGAACGACTGCGCGCCGCGGGTCGGCGAATCGTCATTCTCACGGGCCACTGCGGCAATTGGGAATTGATCCCGGCCGTCCACCACAGCCACGGCTTCACCATTTCGGCGATCGCGCGCGCGCTCGACGATCCGCAGCTCGACGCCGTCGTGGTGGCGATGCGCACCCATCTCGGCACGCACAATCTGCCGCGCGGCAGCCGCGCCTCGAGCCGCGACATGCTCAAGGCATTGCGCGCTGGCGGCGCAGTCGGCCTCCTGATGGATCAGGACATCGCCGGCGAGGGCGTGTGGGTGCCGTTCTTCGGCCGGCTGGCGCACACGCCCCTGGGCGCGGCGCGCCTGGCGCTGCGGCTCGGCGCGGCGGTCGTGCCGACCTTCACCTGGCGCCGCACCGACGGCCGCCACGTCGTGCGCTTCGATCCGCCGCTCGACCTGCCCGACGACGCCGAGGGCGCGACGGCGGTGATGACCGCGGCGATCGAGCAGCAGATCCGCCGGCATCCGGCGCAGTGGGTGTGGCTGCACCGACGCTGGCGGCGGCGTCCGCCGAGCGAGGCGTCGAACGATGGGGCGTCAGGCGAAGGGGTCGCCACAGCGGCGACGACCCGCGCCGACTGACGATCCGCGGACTCAGCCCGCGTCGGCGCGCTGCTCGGCGTCGGGCGCGTCGGACGCCTCGGACTTGTCGTACTTGATGTGCACGTGGTTGTACAGATGCTCGGTGCAGTAGGCGTGCTGACCGTCGCAGTCGGGGCAGTAGCGGAAATCCATGTCGGGATGAGTCTCCGACGTGATGCCGCAGGTTGTGCAGCGGTGGACGATCGGCCCGCCGCTTTCCGCCACCTTCTGCTTCCACGTCGTTTGCCGTTTGACCGTCTGGCCGCGGCGCGCGATGTCGACGCCGAAGAAGATCGCCAGATTGCCGAGCGCGGCCAGGGTCTGCAGGCGCGTCGACCAGTCGCCGACCAGCGCCGCCCAGACGATCAACAGCGCGGTGAGGCCCGCCAGCCACTTCACCTTCACCGGCAGGATGAAGAACAGCAGCAGCTCGTAGTCGGGATTGAGGATGGCGAACGCGAGGAAGACGCCCGAGGCGAGGAAGATCGTCGACGCGGGCTGGTAGGGCGTGAGAAACGCTGCCGCCGCGGTCAGCAGCAGGCCGATGACCACGAAGAGATTGAAGCGCGTGTGCCCCCAGGCCTCCTCGAGCGCGGTACCCATGATGTAGAAGATGTACCAGGCGAAGAAGAGAAAGATCGGATGGCCGCCGGGCGGCACGAGCGGAAACGTGATCAGGCGCCAGATCTCCCCCTGCAGCGCGAGCGCGGGGATGAAGAGCATGCTGACCGGATTGATCAGCTCTGCCGTGATCATGACGTAGAAGAAAAACTGCGCCCCGACGACATAGCGGGTCAGGTGCGGCAGCGTCAGCGGCCGCCAGAGGCGCTCGAGTTTGTCCAATGCGCGCGACAACGGGAAACCTCCTGGGTGTCCACAAAGCCCTGTGTTTTGATCGAGGAGCACGGCGTCGGCGAAATGACGCGATCGCCAGTGTAGCAGTCGCCCTGCGCGGCGGGTCGCGCAGGGCGAGCCGAGCCGATCGGGCCGCAGCGCGGGGGCCGGTGGCACGGATAACGAAATGATTCGTCGCACGGCGGCGTACGGACGATGCGCGGAGTCGGGACATATTTCCCGGTTTGCCGCATCCGCCGAAGGCGCCGTCCGCGTGCGCGCAGGGCGCTGAGCGCCGCAGCGCCGGGCGTTCGCCCTCCTCGCCTCAGCTGGTGCGCGTCTTGCATTCAGCGTCATTAAGCACCCATCCGTCGCAGCGCCTTGGATCGGCCTGCGGCCCCACGACCGAGGATTTCGACGCTTCCATGTCTCTCGACGGCATCAGCTGGAACCCGAGCAGCACGCCACTCGACACGTTCACGCTCGACGGCGGCGCGCTCGACAGCGGCCAGGAAGGCCAGCACGCCTACGGCGACGGCCACCAGCCCCAGACCGACGGCGGCGCGCCGCCGTGGCTGCAGACCGACGGCGTCAACAGCGTCAACGCCGGCGACCTCAGCGCGAACGGCGGCCTCCAGCTCGACGCGTCATCCACAGACCACTACGTCGACGCCAGCGGCTTCAACCCCGAGCTCTTCGGCGCCGATCAGGCCGGCTACGAGAACCGCGGCGCCGCGATCGACGCCGGTGCCCAGGTCGACTTCCATCTCGCCGGCAGCTACCACGAGGTCCTGCGCCGCGACGGCATGGACGCCCTGCACGATCCGACGCTCAACGACTTCGAGCGCCTGGTGCAGAACAGCGGCGACGCCACGGGCTACGCGCTATCCAGCGCCGACGCGATCGGCGATACGCCCGACATCGCGGCCTTCAACCCCAGCCAGGACGCCGTGACGATGCAGGAAGGCGCCGGCTCGGGCCATGACGCCGCCGGTCGCGGCGACGCCGACCTCGGCGACCACGCCACGCCGTACGGCCACGGCACGATTCACGACTCAGCCCAAGCGCCGTCGTCCCCCGGGGCGATGAGCGTCCAAGATTTGATGTTCGTGATGGGCTCGGGGGTCCCCCTCTGAGCCAACATCCGCGATTCGACATCATTGTGTAAGGAGACCCCGAAGGCCGCGGCGCTTGCGTCGCGGCCTTTGCTTTGGGGCGATCGCACGCGCAGCAGAGGCCGTGCTTGATACGCTTTCAAGCGTGCGTTCGGCCCATCCGAACGCGTACGTTCGGCTTATCCGAACGACCGATCTTGCCTTCACCTGACGAGGATCGACCCATGAACCCGACCGACGTTGCAGCCCCCACCGCAGCGAACCTGGACGGCACGGACCTCACCACGACGCGCGCGCCCTTCATCGAGAACGCCCAGGACCGCGGCGAGCTGTTCATCGAGCAGCCCTATCCGCTCTACAGCGCGGACAATCAGGAAACCTGGCGCCGGCTCTACGCCCGCATGGTGCCGCGCTGGCAGCGCTTCGCCCATCCGCGCTTTCTCGAAGGAGTCGACAACCTCGCCCTCTCCGGCGACGCCGTGCCGCGCCTGGAAGACATCAACCGCTTCCTCGAACCGCTCTCGGCGTTCAAGGCCAAGGCGGTGTCGGGCTACGTGCCGGCCTATCTCTTCTTCGACTGCCTGCGCCGGCGCGAATTCCCGACCACGATCACGATCCGCGACAAAGACAACCTCGACTACCTGCCCGAGCCCGACATCTTCCACGACGTCGCCGGCCACGTGCCGATGCACACCGACCGCCGGTTCTCCGACGTGCTCGTGCGCTTCGGCGAGGTCGCCCGCAAGGCGGCGAGCCGGGCCAAGACGATGCCCACGCGCGAGGAGCGCATCCGGGTGATCGAGTCGAACATCAAGGCCATGGCGCGCTTTTTCTGGTTCACCGTGGAGTTCGGCCTGATGCGCGCCGAGCCGGGCAGCGACGACATCCGCGTCTACGGCTCGGGGCTGCTGTCGTCGTTCGGCGAGATCGAGCACGCGATCACGTCGCGCTACGTGCAGCGCTATCCGTTCCAGCTGCGCTGGGTGATCAATCAATATTTCGAGATCGATCGCTATCAGCCGCTGCTCTTCATCGTCGACTCGTTCACCGATCTCTTCGAACAGGTCGAACGACTCGAGCGCTGGCTCACCGACGGGCGACTCGACGCCGTCAGCCCGGGCGAACCGGCGATCAACGAGGCGGATCTGCGCAGCTTCTTGAACGCACGCGTGGCGTAGATGATACGGCCGCCGCGCGGCGGCCGCTGCCTATGGGCGCCGCCGGTCGGGATGGATACAATGCGCATCCGCAGGACCAACCACGACCGCTTCAGGAGACCCGCCGATGTCGGAAGATCCGCACCGCCCGGACCAGCCCCACCATCCCGCCCCGCACGATGACGACGCCGGCGGCAGCGATCGCCGCGAGCCGATCCCGATCACCGTCGCCGCCGGCGACGGGATCGGGCCCGAGATCATGGCGGCGACGCTGCGCATTCTCGACGCCGTCGAGGCGCCGATCCGCGTCGAGGAAATCCAAATCGGTGAGCGCGCCTTTCTGAGCGGCCATTCGTCGGGCATCCCGCCCGAAGCGTGGGCGACGATCCGCCGCAATCCGGTGCTGCTCAAGGCGCCGATCACGACGCCTCTCGGCGGCGGCTACAAGTCGCTCAACGTCACGATCCGCAAGTCGCTCAACCTCTTCGCCAACATCCGGCCGACCAAGTCGTACGCGCCCTACGTCGCCTCACCCCATCCGGGCATGGACCTCGTCATCGTGCGCGAGAACGAGGAGGATCTCTACGCCGGCATCGAGCATCGTCAGACCGACGAGGTCACGCAGGTCCTCAAGCTCGTCACCCGCCCGGGCTCGGAGCGCATCGTACGCTACGCCTTCGAATACGCGCGCGCCTACGGCCGCCGAAAGGTGACGTGCATGACCAAGAACAACATCATGAAGCACACCGATGGCCTCTTCCATCGGGTCTTCGAAGAAGTGGCGACCGACTATCCGGACATCGAGAGCGATCACCAGATCATCGACATCGGCGCCGCGCGCGTCGCCGCCCAGCCGGAGTATTTCGACGTCGTCGTGACGCTCAACCTCTACGGCGACATCCTCTCCGACATCGCGGCGCAGGTCGCCGGCTCGGTCGGCCTCGCCGGTTCGGCCAACGTCGGCGAGACGATTTCGATGTTCGAGGCCGTCCACGGCTCGGCGCCCGACATCGCCGGCCGCGACGTCGCCAATCCGTCGGGCCTGCTCTTCGCCGCCACCCAGATGCTGGTGCATCTCGGCGAGGCCGAGCGCGCGCAGACGATCACCAACGCCTGGCTCGCCACGCTCGAGAGCGGCATCCACACCGCCGACATCCACCGCCCCGGCCTGAGCGAGCGCGAGGTCGGCACCTCGGCCTTCGCCGACGCGGTCATCGAACGCCTCGGCGAGGTGCCGCGGGTGCTCAATCCGGTGCAGTACAAGACGCGCGGCGGCATTCAGGTGCCTTCGACCGTCCGCCAGCCGCGCACCAAAGCGCTGGTCGGCATCGACGTCTTCCTCGACTGGCGCGGCGAGAACCGCGACGCCGACGTCCTCGGCGCCGCGCTCGAGGCGGCCGCGCCCCACGGCTGGAAGCTCAAGATGATCACCAACCGCGGCGTCAAGGTCTATCCGGGCGGCCTGCCCGAGACCTTCCGCACCGATCACTGGCGCTGCCGCTTCCTGCCTGACGACCAGGAAACGACCGATTTCGATCAGGTCTTGGCGCTGCTCGCCGCCGTCCACGGCGCCGGCTGCGAGGTGATCAAGACCGAGCATCTCTACACCTTCGACGGCGAGCGCGGCTACTCGCTGGGGCAAGGGGAATAGCGCGGTAGACTGGCGGCATGACCGCCATCGCTCCGCCCGTCGACGATCCGCGCCCGGTCGTTCTGCT
>JBCCOR010000176.1:0-8419 GCA_039025295.1 Acidobacteriota bacterium | reverse complement strand
GTCCTCGGGCGGCGGCGCCGGATCGGGCGCGCGGCGGCGGGCGCCCGAGCGGCGCCGCAGCAGATCGGGCCGCGCCTGCGCCGGCCCCGCGATCAGCGGCTTGTCGGCGGCCATGGCGGTGATCAGATCGATTCGAGCATGATGCGCACGGTGTCGGCCTCGGGATGGTCGGGTGCGAGCGCGAGAAAGCGCGTCAGATGCTCGCGCGACGCCGCCGGATCGCGCTGGAGCGACAGCTGGCCGAGCAGGCGGTGGGCGTCGGCGACATCGGCGTCGTGCGCCAGAACACCGCGCGCATAGCGCTCGACGGCGTCGATCTCGTCGAAGCGGAACGCCTCGTTGGCCTGGCGCATGCGCAGGTCGATCGCGCGCGCGGCGTCGACCGCGTGGTACGCCGCGAACGCAGCCTCGGCCTCGTCGGCACGGCCGAGGGCGTCGAGCACCAGGTAGTGGACGCGGCGCCCCTGCAGGTTGTCGGCGGCCAGCGCCGAGGCCGGCCGGAGCGCGGCCAGGGCGCCCTCGTAGTCTTCGACGTTGTAGCGCAGCGTCGCGAGGCCGGCGTGCGCCGCGCCGAGCTTCGGATCGAGCGCTGCCGCCGCGACGAAGCGCGCTGCCGCCAGTTCGGTGCCGTTCTCTTCCTGGCTGACGCGGGCGCCGTCGTTGTAGACCTGCGCGGCGAGCACGCGCGCGTGGTCGGCGCCGCCCGGAGCCGCGCGCAGGGCGTCGGCGATCGGTGCGAGCGTCGCGAGATCGGCGCCGTCGGCCAGGACGATGCGGTAGGCCAGCCCCAGACCGAGCGGCTCGTCGGGCGCGAGCGCGCGGTAGCGATCGATGGCGGCGCGGGCGGCGTCGATCTCGCCTGCGCTCAGCGCCAGATCGGCCAGCAGGCGATGCGGCTCGGGCAGGCTGACGTCGGCCGCGGCGGCGGCCTCGAGCGCGCGGCGCGCACCCGCCGCGTCGGACGCCTCGTAGGCGGCGACGGCTTCGTTGTAATAGGAAATCGCGCGGTTGCGGTCGTCGGCGGCGCGATTCGCGTCGGCCTGCACGCGCGCCTGGTCGCTGTCGAGCAGGCGGAAGGTGAAGTCGAAGCGCTCCTTCAGGCGCACCGGCGCCGACGCGTCGAACGGGGCGTAGTCGGGATGCTGGAGGGCGAAGCGCAGGTTCGCCGAACGGGCGTCGGTCGGACCGAGCTGCCCGAGCCGCACCTCGAACGCGCCGTCGGCGTCGGTGCGGGCGCGCGCCAGGGGCGCCGCGTCGGCGGCGGCATTCTCGGCGTAGATCGCCACGTCGACGCCCGCGACCGGCTTCTCGGACTGGACGTCGATCACGCGGCCGGCGATCTGCGCGTCGTCGGCGCCGCGCTTCGCCGACGACGGAACGGCCGCGATCATCGCGACGAGCGCGACCAGCAGAACGATGCGCGCAGCGCGCGGCAGGCTCGAAAACAGGGAAGGCAGCGAAAGCATGGGGTTTACCTCAGCGCAGGGCGGCGGCGCGAGCGACCGCCGATCGGGTCGTGGTGGACCGCTCCGGTCACGTTCCGGTCACATGACGGCGCGTTCGACCCACAGCTTGCCCGCGGCTTCGCGCCCGAGCGTCACCGCGTCGTGGCCGTCGGCCTGGACGGTCAGCGCGTGGGCCGCCGGCTCTGCCGCGGTCACGGTCAGGCGCGCGCCGGGCACCAGGCCGTGGGTCTCGGCGAAGCGCAGGAACGCGCCCGCCTGATCGGAGACGCGCCGGAGATGGTGGGCGTCGCCGACCGCGCACTCGGCGAGCGACACCAGATCGACGACCGCCAGCTCACCGCCCGGCCCGGGAATCGGATCGCCGTGCGGATCGACGGTCGGCGAACCGAGCAGTCGATCGATGCGCTCGACCAGGGTGTCGGAGAGCGCGTGTTCGAGCTGCTCGGCCTCGTCGTGCACCTCCGACCAGTCGTAGCCCAGGACGCGCACCAGGAACAGTTCGATCAATCGATGGCGCCGGAGCACGTGCAGCGCCAGGCTGCGTCCTTCGTCGGTCAGGGTCACGCCGACGTACGGCTGGTACCGCACCAGCCCGCGCCGCTCGAGCGCCTTGACCATGCCCGTCACCGTGCCCGGGGCGACCGTCAGGGCCTGGGCGATCTGGCCCATGCTGACGATCGCCTCGGCCGACGGATCGGCCGGTGCGTCGGCGGTTGCGAGCTGGAAAATCGCCTTGAGGTAATCCTCTTCGGTGCTCGTCGGCATGCGGCAAGGCTACCATCCTGCGGTCGCGCAGCGGCGGCCGCCAGCGTTGGTCTCAGGAAGCGCCGCGTCCGCTCAGGACGGCCGGCACGGTCTTCCACAGAATCTTGAGATCGAGCCACGGCGACCAGGTGTCGATGTACTCCAGATCGAGGCGCATCCAGCGCTCGAAATCGATCTGGTTGCGTCCGCTGATCTGCCACAGGCAGGTCAGGCCGGGCTTCATCGACAGCCGCCGGCGCTGCCAGCGCTGGTATTGGCGCACCTCGTCGGGCACCGGCGGACGCGGGCCCACCAGGCTCATGTCGCCGCGCAGGACGTTCCACAGCTGCGGCAGCTCGTCGAGGCTGAACTTGCGCAGCACCCGGCCGAGCGGCGTGACCCGCGGATCGCGGGTGAGCTTGAACACCGGCCCGTCCATCTCGTTGAGATGGCGCAGCGCAGCCTGCTGCGTATCGGCACCGTCGACCATGGTGCGGAATTTGTAGAGCGTGAAGCGCCGGCCGTTGAGACCACAGCGGGTCTGGCGGTAGAACACCGCGCCGCGGCTGGTGAGCTTGATGCCGAGGGCGATCAGCGGCAGGAGCGGCAGGGCGAGCATCAGCAGCAGGAGCGAGATGCCGATGTCGAGGCCGCGCTTGGACACCAGGTCGATCAGCCGCTCGGGCGCGGTCGAGAAGGTCAGAAGCGGCACGCCGTCGAGCTCCTCCATGCGCGCCTGGGCCCTGGCGTGCGGGAAGAGATCGAGCGCGAAGCGGGTGCGGATGCCCTGCTCCTGCAGCAGCAGGAAGAGATCCTCGAAGCGGTGCAGATCGCGATGGCCGCCGCAGAAGACGACGTCGTCGACCACCTGCTCCTCGACGATGCGCGGCAGATCGTCCATGTCGCCGAAGAGCACGTAGGGCGCGGCCAGCGCGGGCGGCCTGCCGCCGTCGCGCGCCGCCGCCGCGGTCATTGAAACGAAGCCGAGCACCTTGTAACCCCAGTAGCGATGGCCGCGGATCGAGTCGGCGAGCGCGATCGCCTGCGGATGGGTGCCGACGATCAGCACGGTGCGGTAGTTGAAGCCCTTGCTGCGGACGTAGCGCGACAAGATGCGCAGCGCGAGCTTTTCCGCCACCAGCAGCACACCCGCCGCAACGCCGAAGAGCGCCAGCCACAGGCGGCTGACGTCGTCGTCGCCGAGCAGATGCCGATCGAGGCGCAGCACATAGATGGTCAGCGCCAGGATTGCCGTGCCGGTGGCGCACACGCGCAGCACCGCCAGGGCCTCGTCGGTGAGCGGCACGGTGCGCTGCGAGCGATAGCGGTCGGAGGCCGCGAGCAGCGCACCCCAGATCAGCAGCGCCAGGGGCAGCAGCGGCAGGTAGGCGGTGAGCGGATAGAACGCGAACGGAAACCGCGCGGGAAAGAGCGCGGGCAGAACATGGGCGCGCATGCCGTGGGCGACGAAGAACGCCATCGCCACGAGCGACAGATCGAGGGTGAAAACCCCGAGCGCGAGCGCGCGCGCTTGTTCCTTCAACATGGGGAGCGATGCATGGGCGACGGTGCGAGGTCGTTGACGCGCGGGCTGCGGGAATGCCGTGTAAACGGTGCGGCAGACGGGCGGCTGAGCATCGATCGCGGCGATCGACGGCGAGGTTGTTGAATGTATGTCAAATCTTTGGCCATGCCAATCACGTGGATCGAAATGCCTCGTTCACGCCGTGTTTTTAGACGCGCGCGGGGCTGCGCCCCTGGTTTGGATTGGCAGGAAAGCATAGTGCGCAAACTGAAAATGCTTGCACGACATATTTTAGCGAGGAAGCCCGTCGACGCGCAAGGCGGCAACGCCGGCGGTCTGCCGCAGTCGGCTGCTAGGATGCGGCGCCATGGCTTCTCCATCCCCGCCATCGACCGCGCCGAGCGGCTCGCGGCTGCTCGCGCGCCTGGGTCTGCACCGGCCCGATCTGCGCGCGTGGGCGCTCTACGACTGGGCGAACTCGGCCTTCATCCTGGTGGTGATCACGGCCGTCTTTCCGATCTATTACCAGCAGGTGGCGGCGCGCACGCTCGACCCCGAGGTCGCCACCGCACGCTTCGGCGCGGTCACCACGATCGCACTGCTGGTGGTCGCCGTGCTGGCGCCGCTGCTCGGCGCGCTCGCCGACTTCCTCGGCAAGCGCAAGGCGATCATGGCCGCCTTCGTCGGCCTGGGGGTCGTCGCCACGGCGTCGTTGGCGCTGGTCGGTCCCGACGACTGGGTGCTGGCGCTGGTGCTCTTCGCCCTCGGCAACCTCGGCGTCTCGACCTCGTTCGTCTTCTACGACGCGCTGCTGCCGTACATCGCCGACGAAGACGAGATCGACCGCGTCTCGACCGCCGGCTACGCCCTCGGCTACCTCGGCAGCGGCCTGCTGCTGATCGGCATCCTGGCGATGATCCAGCGGCCGGCGTGGTTCGGCCTGGCCGACACCGGCAGCGCCACCCGCCTCGGCTTCGTGCTGGTGGCGCTGTGGTGGGCGGTCTTCGCCGTGCCGCTGTTCCGCCGCGTCCCCGAGCCGCCGCGCACGATCGAAGCGGACGAACATGGCGCGCCCACGGGGGCGCGCGCGGCGCTAGCGACGGCCGTCGTGCGCCTGCGCGAGACCGCCGCCTCCCTGCGCGGCGACTACCGCGAGGCGGCGAAGATGCTGCTGGCGATGCTGATCTACAACGACGGCATCGGCACGATCATCCGCATGGCGGCGATCTACGCCACCACCCGCGGCCTGCCCCAGGAACACGTCATCGGCGCGATCCTGATGGTGCAGTTCGTCGGCGTGCCGTGCGCGTTCCTGTTCGGCCTGCTCGCCCAAAAGATCGGCGCCAAGCGCGCGATCCTCGGCGCGCTGGTGGTCTACATGGGCATCAGCGTGCTGGCCTACCGCATGGAAACCGTCACCGCCTTCTACGCGCTGGCGTTCCTGGTGGGCACGGTCCAGGGCGGCGCACAGGGGCTCAGCCGCTCGCTCTTCGCGTCGATGGTGCCGCGCCACAAGGCGGCGGAGTTCTTCGGTTTCTTCTCCGTCTTCGAGAAATTCGCCGGCATCGCCGGCCCGGCGATCTTCACCGCGATGATCTGGCTGACCGGCTCGAGCCGCGAGGCGATCCTGTCGGTCATCGTCTTCTTCGTCGTCGGCGGCGCGCTGCTCGCCCGGGTCGACGTCGAGGCCGGTCGGCGCCGCGCCCAAGCGATCAACCGCAGCATCGCCCCATCCGACGACTCGGCAACCGACGCCTAGCGTAGTAGCATCGCGCCCATGGCCCTCGAAGCCTTCCTGCGTGCCTATCGGCTGGTCTTTGCCGATGCGTTCGACCGCTGGGCACCCGTCTACGACGACGGCGTGCCGCTCGCCGCGGTCTACGTGTCGCCGCGCCTGGGCGAAGGCAGCGGCGGCGAAGCGCACGGCGAGGCGCTGCCGGTCGAAGCGCTGCTGCACCGCACGCGACCGCTGGTGCTGCGCGGCGCCGCCGGCAGCGGCAAGACGACCTGGCTGCGCTGGGCCTTCCATCGCCTGCTGCGCCACGACGAAGCCCTGCCGGTGCTGCTGCGCCTGGGCGACGTCTCGCGCCGGCGGCAGATCGAGGACTGGCACGCGACCGACTGGACCTTCGAGCAGGCCGCGGAGTCGACCCTCCTCACCCACCGCCCCGACGCCGCCGGCCGCCTGCCCAAGCTGCTCGCCGCGCCGCCGCGCGGGCTCACCATCGTGCTGCTGATCGACGGCTGGGACAGCCTCGACGACACCGGCGATCAGCTGCGGCGCAAGCTCTCGAACTACCTCGCGCGCCATCCGCAGGTGCGGATCGCGGCCAGCAGCCGTCCGTTCGGCCAGGACCAGCCCGCCCACGGCGACAGCTTCGACGTGCTCGACCTGCAGCCGTTCAACGACGGCGAGATCGCCGCCCTGATCACCCGCTTCTGCCGCTGGTGCCATCCGGAGGACGGCGACGCGTCGACGCGGCTGCGGGCGCACTTCGCCGACACCCTGCTGGCGCGCGCCGAGCAGCTCGATCTCGTGCGTCGCCCGGGCCTGCTCGGCACCCTGCTGCGCGCCGGCCGCAGCCAGCCGCTGCCGCGCGATCTGCTCGGTCTGCTCGGCACCTGCACCGACGAGCTGCTGCGCGCGCGCTGCATGCCGTGGAGCCAGACGGGCGCGGCCGCCGAGCGCAGCGACGACGCGGCAGCGCCCGATCCCGACGTCGAGGCCAACACCTTCGACAGCGTCCGCCCGTGGCGTCCGGCGAGCGCGTCGGGACGCCAGGCGGCCACGTCCGCCTTCGCCTGCAAGCTGCTGACGCTCTACGCCGAGGAAGCCCAGCGCGGCCAGATCGACCTCTATCGCCCGTGGGGCAACGCCGCCGCCCTGCTGCCGGCGGCCTGGCCCGCCGCCCAGCGCTCGGGTTTCCTGCGCTGGCTGGCCGCGTCGGGCGCGCTCGACACCCGCGCCGACGCCTCGGTCGCCTTCAGCCACGGACGCCTGCTGACCTATTGGAGCGCGCGCCATCTCGACGCCACGCTCCACGGCCAGGCCGTGGCCGACGGCTTTCTCGATCGGCTCGACGACCGCGTGTGGTGGTCGACGCTGCAGACCTGGGCGCTGCTGCTCGACGCACGCGATCCGTCGGCGGTCGACGGCGTCTTGCAGGCATTGATCGACGCCGGCGACGAGGGGCTGATGCTCACCGGCCTGCTGCTCGCCCAGGGCGTCGGCAGCGAGCGGGTCGAGCCCGTGTGGCGCGACGCGTGGCGCGCACAGCTCGAGCACGGCTGGTCGGACGACGCGCGCATGGTCGCCGACGCCTGGGCCGCGCACGCCAACGACGTTACCGACGCCGGCTACGCCGCGCGCCGCGGCCGCCTCGGCGGCAGCCTGCGCGAAACCGCGCGCAGCCTGCCGTGGCTCAGCCGTCAGCGGGTGGCGCACTTCATCGGCCGCAGCGGCCTGTCGGCGACCGGCAGCGGACACGGCGACGGCGATGCGGCGATCGGCACCAGCCAGGCGTTCGAAGCCTACGCCCATCTCGATCGCGCCGGCGGCGATCTCGATCCCGCGGCGGCGTCGGCGCGGCTGTCCGACGACGTGATCGCCCTCGGCCGCGTGCTCTGCGCGCTCGTACCGCTGTGGCCGGGCCCGATCACCACCGCCGGCCTGCTGCAGCTCTGGCCCGGCCATCGTCGCCTGCTCGGCCTGCGCATGCAGACCGCGGCGCTGTGCGGCGCGCCGCGCTCGATCTTGCCGCGGCTGCTGCGGGCGACGCTGGTGCCGCCCGAGCCCGACGCCCCGCACCGGCGCAACTTCAGCTTCTACCTGATCCGCTTCTTCGCGCGGCTGCGTCCGATCCGGCTCGACGCGCGCCGTCCCGATCGCCGTCTGGGCCGCGCCTTCGAGTCGTACTTCGGCCACTACGTGGCGCCCCATCTCGACACCTATCTCGGGCGCGACTGGTCGCAGGACTTCGATTCCCTGCTGATGCCGTGGCGCGCCCCCGACGGCGGCCTGCCGACCACCGACCTCGATCTGCCGGCGCTGCCCGGCTCGACCGCGGCGCGGGCCTTCAGCCTGGCGCTCGCGTGCGACAGCCAGCGCGCGCCGGCGCAGGCGTTCGCGCGCCACGTCGGCGCCAACCTCGGCATCGCGCCGACCACCTCGTGGCTGACCGGCTTCGCCCGCGCCGAGGTCTACGCCTTCGGTCGCGCGGCCGCGCCCAACGTGCTGGCGCTCGGCAAGGCGATCGACAATCCCTACGCCGCGCTGCTGCGTCGGGCCTGCCGCATCGCCCACGGCTACGCCGGCGCGGCCTCGCTCGAGCCCTTCCTCAACGACCCGGTGATCACCGGCGGCGATCCGCTGTGGCCCGCGCTCGCGCGCCATCTCGCCGGCGCGTCGCGCAGCGAGGATCGCGCGCTGCTGACCGATCTGGTCGGCCATCCCGAGAAGCGCCGCCCGCCGCTGGCGACCGCGCTGCGCTTCATCGCCCGCGGCGACGTGCTGCTCGACAGCGGCGAGATCGTGACCCTCGACGAGCTGGCCGACGAGGCCGACGTCACGCTGCCGCCCCTCCTGCCCGCGTCGGGCGGCCTGCTCGGCGACTGACGCGATGCCCGCCGCGGCGGACGCGCTGCTCGCCGCGCGCGGGCTCGGCCGGCGCCTGCCCGGCGGCGG
>JBCCOR010000175.1:0-8452 GCA_039025295.1 Acidobacteriota bacterium | reverse complement strand
CGCGCCAGCCGGGCGGCGTCGAGCGGTCCGCGGATCGGGTAGGTGCGGGCGATGTTGTAGGCGTTCGACATCGGCTCGAGCCGATGCAGGAACCACAGCCGCGCCTGGGCCTCGGTCAGCGGCGCCGGACCGTCGTCGCCGCGCGAACGCAGCGCGTCGCGGTCCCCTGCCGTGGCCGCCGCGTCCTGCGTCGCCGCGCCGGACGCTTCGTCGTCCTGCTGGGCCCGCGCGAGACCGCGGCGCAGGCGCGCGCGGAGGCGGTCTTGCAGACGCTGGGCCGCGTCGGACGATGAAGGCGAATCAGCGGACGTCGGCGCGCTGTCGTTCTGCGGCTCGGAGGGATCGGTCATGCGGGCTCCCGGGCAAGTGGCACGATGGGGTCGGTTAGCCTATCGACCGCCCTCGACCGGCGCAACGCGCCGCACCCCGACGCAACGCACGACGACCTTGATAGCATGCGCGCAACGCTTCCCTACCGCCGCCACCGCGGCGCTCGCTCGCCGGCGCGGACGATCCCGCACCGCCCGCCATCTCGCACCGACCCGCAGGAGATTTCGCTCGTGTCCACTTCCCGTCTCGACGACGACGCCGTCGCGCGCGCCCTCGAACGCCTCGATGGCTGGACGCTCGACGGTGGCAAGCTGTTTCGCCGCTTCACCTTCGCCGATTTCCGCGGCGCCTGGGGCTTCATGGCCCAGGTCGCGCTGATCGCTGAGGCCCACAACCACCATCCCGAGTGGTCGAACGTCTACAATCGGGTCGACATCCATCTCACCACCCACGACGCGGGCGGCATCACCGATTTCGACGTGGCGTTCGCCACCGCGGTCAACGAGCTCGGCGCGCGCGCGTCCGCCTGATCCGCGCCCGCCCCTTCTGCCCTCGAGCCCTGCATGGACATTCCCCGCCCGTCTCGCAAGAAAGACCTCCAGCGCCGTCGCCTGATCTTCGGTGCGATCGGTCTGCTCGTATTCGCCGGCGTCGTCTTCGGACTCAGCCAGCTCGAGCCGGCCGCGCTGTCGGTCGACCGCAACACCGTCTCGACCGGCGTCGTCACGCGCGGCGAGATGGTGCGCCAGCTGCGCGCCCCCGGCACGCTGGTGCCCGAAGACAACCGCTGGATCGCGGCCGATCAGCAGGGCTTGGTCGACGCCATCGAGGTGCGCCCCGGCGCCACCGTGCGCCGCAGCACCGTCGTGCTGCGCCTGCGCAATCCGGAGCTCGAGCAGCTGACCCAGGAAGCCGAGCTCGAGCTGCGCGCCGCCGAGGCCGAAGCGAGCGATCTCGAGGTGCGCCTGGCAAGCAGCATTCTCGACCAAAAGGCGCGCCTGGCCGAGGTCACCGCCGACTACCAGGGCGCGATTCTCAAGGCCGAAGCCGATCGCGAGCTGTCCAGCTTCGGCCTGATCTCCAACATCGAGCTGCAGCGCTCGGAGCTCGACGCCAAGCAGTGGACCGAGCGCAACCAGATCGAGCACGAGCGCCTCGCCAACCTCGAAGCCTCGGTCCAGGCGCAGCGCGACGCCAAGGAGGCGAGCGTCGAGCAGAAGCGCGCGATCTTCGCCCTGCGCCGCAGCCAGCTCGCCGGTCTCGACGTGCAGGCTGGCATCGACGGCGTGCTGCAGGAGGTGCCGGTCGAGATCGGCCAGCGCGTCAGCCCGGGTGACACGCTGGCGCGGGTCGCCCGCCCCGACAAGCTCAAGGCCGAGCTCAAGATCGCCGAGACGCTGGCGCGCGACGTCGCCCTCGACCAGTCGGTGGCGATCGACACCCGCAACGGCATCGTCGCCGGCCGGGTCGCGCAGATCGCGCCGGCGGTGCAAGAAGGCACGGTGACGGTCGAGGTCGAGATCACCGAAGCCCTGCCGCGCGGCGCGCGCCCCGATCTAAGCATCGAGGGCACGGTCGAGATCGAGCGTCTCGACGACGTGCTGCACATCCGCCGGCCGGTCTACGCCCAGGCCAACAGCCGCGCCAGCCTGTTCGTGGTCGGCGACGACGGCGCGGCGCGGCGCACCGCGGTCAGCCTCGGCCGCGCATCGGTCGACACGGTCGAGATCGTCTCCGGCCTCGACGCTGGCGCCGAGGTCATTCTGTCGGACACCAGCGCCTGGGACGACGTCGATCGCATTCGCCTCAACTGAGCCTCCATCCACCGAAGGACCGCATCCGCCATGAGCGAAACCGCCACCGCCGAAGCCACCGCCAACGCCAGCCAAGCGTCGAACGCCGACGCGCTGATCGCGCTCGAGGACATCACCAAGGTCTTCCTCACCGAGGAGGTCGAAACGCACGCCCTCGCCGGCGTCGATCTGCGCATCGGACGCGGCGAGTACGTCGCCATCTCCGGCCCGTCGGGCTGCGGCAAGTCGACGCTGCTGTCGATTCTCGGCCTGCTCGACGTGCCCGACGGCGGACGCTACGTGCTCAACGGCACGCCGACCGAGGCGCTCGACGCGTCGTCGCGGGCGCGCGTACGCAATCGCGAGGTCGGCTTCATCTTCCAGGCGTTCAACCTGATCGGCGATCTGACGGTGCAGGAAAACGTCGAGCTGCCGCTGACCTACCGCGGCATGCCGGCCGGCGAGCGCGGCGATCGGGTCGAGGCGGCGCTGAAGCAGGTCGACATGCTGCATCGCCGCAACCACTATCCCGCCCAGCTCTCCGGCGGTCAGCAGCAGCGCATCGCGGTCGCACGAGCGGTGGTCGGCGCACCGCCGATCCTGCTCGCCGACGAGCCGACCGGCAACCTCGATTCCAAGAACGGCGAGCAGGTCATGGAGCTGCTCGGCGCGCTGCACGCCGCCGGCTCGACCATCTGCATGGTCACCCACGACGCGCGCTACGCCGCCTACGCCAACCGCACCGTGCAGCTGCTCGACGGCAAGGTCGTCGAAGGCGCCTGACGGCGCGCCCTAGGCCGAGCCGGCCCGGCGCTGGATCTCGCGCAGCAGCGCGATGTTGTCGCGATGGCCGGTCAGGCGGGCGGTGACCTTGCCGCGCAGCGGGAAGCCGAGCAGATAGAGATCGCCGATGATGTCGAGGATCTTGTGGCGCACGAACTCGTCGGGAAAGCGCAGCTCGGTGTTGATCACGTCGTCCTCGCCCACGAGGATGCAGTTGTCGAGCCGGCCGCCCGAGCCCAGCCCGAGCTCCGCCATCATCGCCAGGTCCTTCATGAAGCCGAAGGTGCGCGCCGGCGCGATTTCCTCGCGGTACGCCTCGTGGTTGCGCAGGACGAACGCGTAGTCCTGCTCTCCCACCGGCGGCGGATAGCGCAGCCGGTAGGTCACCGCGAAGCCGTCGTAGGGCTCGATCGAGAGCCGCTTGGCACGCGGGTCGTCGGGATCGGCGTCGAGATCACCGACCTCGTAGCAGCGATCGATCACCAGCTCCTGACGCGGCACGCCCTGGCGCGCGATGCCGGCTTCGAGCAGCA
Source organism: Acidobacteriota bacterium (assembly GCA_039025295.1). Classification (GTDB taxonomy): domain Bacteria; phylum Acidobacteriota; class Thermoanaerobaculia; order Multivoradales; family J023; genus JBCCOR01. The sequence continues at coordinate 5,013 of JBCCOR010000175.1, read as the reverse complement.
CCTTGCTGAACTCCGCCGCTGAGCCGTCGAGCACGGGAATCTCGCCGTGGACCTTGATCAGCAGATTGGTGATGCCGGCCGCGTGCAGCGCCGAGAGCAGATGCTCCACCGTTTTGATCGACTGACCGTCGCGCGACAGCGTGGTGGCGTAGTCGGTCTCGGCGACGTGGTCGACGTGCGCCGGCAGATGGGTGTCGGCGGGCAGGGTGAGGAAGTGGATGCCGTGATCGGGCGGCAGCGGCTGCAGCACCATGCCGGTGCGCGTGCCCGAGTGCAGGCCGAGGCCGTAGATCACCGTCGAGCGCTTGATCGTGCGCTGATGCTTGCGCCCCTTGCGCACGATCGGCAGGCGCGGCGGCGGCTGCAGATCGCCGGCGAGCGCGTCGCGTCCGCGCGGTCCCACCACCGCCGGCGGCTCCGCGGTCGCGCGCTGCGCCAGCGCGTCGCGCACAGCGTCGGCCACCTGGGCGTAGGCGAGCGGCTTCTCGAGATAGTCGTGGGCGCCCATGCGCAGCGCCTTGACCGCCGTCGCCACCGTGCCGTGACCCGACATCATCACCACCGTCGCCGCCGGATCGCGCGCGCGCAGCAGCTGCAGGATCTCGAGCCCGTCGCGATCGGGCAGCCAGATGTCGAGCAGCACGATCGACGGCTGCAGCTGATCGTAGAGCGCCAGTCCGCGCTCCCCGCTGTCGGCGGCGGCCGTGCGATAGCCCTCGTCCTCCAGCACCCCGCCCACCGTTTCGAGCACGCCGGGCTCGTCGTCGATGATCAGGACGAACGGGGCGTCTGCGCTGTCGGGGGCCGCGTGCGCGTCGTCGGCGATGTCGGATTCGGCGGATGAAGACGAGGCGGTCATGCCCTCTCCCGGGGTTCGTTGATCGGAGCGGCATCCTATCGCGAAGCGGTGTAGGCTGACGCCATGCGCATTTCCGAGGACGAATTCACCGCGCTGGTCGCGCGCGCGCTCGACAACCTGCCGCCCGAGTTCGCCGCCGCCCTCGACAACATCGCGGTCGTGGTCGAAGACCAAGCCAGCGCAATCGACCTGGCCGAGGTCGGCCTCGATCATCCCGACGACCTGCTCGGCCTCTACCGCGGCGTGCCGCTCACCGAGCGCCAGACCGAATTCGTCGGCGGACTCCCCGATCAGGTGGTGATCTACCGCCTGCCGATCGTCCGCATCTGTGAAACGCGCCGCGAGGTCGTGCGCGAGGTGCGCGACACCGTGGTCCACGAGCTCGGCCATCATTTCGGCCTCTCCGATGACGACATGCCGTTCTGACGACGCCCGCCCGGCCCAGCGCCAACCCGACCGACACAGCGTCCTCGGATGCGGACAGCGCCGTCCTCGGCCCGCGCAACGCATCGAACCATCGCGCCACTTTGGCCATCTTCCCCCGCCGACCGGGCCAAAGATGCCAGATTTGCACGAACGCCGCGGCATCGTCTGTGCGGCGTTCGACCGATCGGTCAGGCTTTGCCCTTCAAACGATCATCAACGCCTTGTGTAACACGTTGATTCACGGCCACTTGGCCAGCTCATCGGATCTTGAGCACGAAAATCGGCCCTTTTTTCCCGGATTCCCCGCCCCTAAGCATCATCTGGCACACCGCTTGCTAACTAAAGGGTCAACGCGGTGAACCCCACCGGGAGCGCAACAAGACGCTCCGAACGCCTACCTGACACGCGGCGCAAGCCCGCGTCCCTCATCCCAGCCTTCCTCCTTTCCCACCACACCGGCTTACCGAAAACGGCCGCCCCGAAGTCAGGGGGCGGCCTCGCCTATTTCTGGACCTTTGTTTTTTGCGTGCGATGTTTCTTGCACGCGAAGCGCGCGCGGAAAACGGCTGCACCGCCGACGCCGTGGCGTCGACGGTGCAGATGTGCGGCGGTGCGGATCGCGCCTACGCGGCCGCGCGATCGGGCGAATCGGCGCCGCGATTGGGGCAAGTGGCGCAGGTCAGCGGATCGCCGCTGGCGTCGAGCACGGCCGAGCCGCCGCAGGAACCGCGCAGACAGCGATTGCTGAAGATGACACCCACGGACATGATCAGCATCGCGACGGCGAAAAACGCCAGGGTGATCAGCAGCAGAGGGACCAGGCTCATGGTTCAGCTCTCCGTGGTTGGCGCTGGCGACGGCGCGGCATCGGCCGCGTCGCGCAGCAGCTGTTGAAAGGCCGAGGTCGTGTGGGCCGAGAAACCGTCGTCGCCGCGCACCAGGAAGAGCGCGGCCAGCTCGTTGGCTTCGGCGCGGCGCAGGCCGTCGTCGAGCCCGAGCACGATCAGGGCGGTTGCCCACGCGTCGGCGCGCAGGCAGCGCGGGTCGATCACCGTCACCGACGCCACGCGATGGGCGATCGGCTGGCCGCTACGCGGGTCGATGATGTGCGCGATGCGCCGGCCGTCGGCGGTTTCTCGGTAGTTGCGATAGTCGCCCGACGTCGCCATGGCGAGATCGGACAGATCGACCAGGCGCACCGCGTTGGTGCCCGGCAGCGCCGAGATCGACGGTTCCTCGATGCCGATGCGCCACGGACGACCGGTTCGGTTGTGGCCGCGCGTGCGGATCTCACCGCCCACCTCGACCATGAAGTCAGCGTAGCCTTCGGCCTCGAGCGCGTCGGCCACGCGATCGACGGCGTAGCCCTTGGCGATGCCGCTCAGGTCGATCGCGATGTCGGCGTCGACCTTGGCCAGGGTGCCCGCGTCGGCGTCGTAGATCAGCTTGTCGCTGCCGATCGATTCGAGCAGCGCCGTGAGCGTGTCGGCGTCTGGCGGCTGCGGCAGCTCGTCGGCATCCGAGCCGAAGCCCCAGGCGGCGATCAGCGGTCCGACCGTGACGTCGAACGCGCCGTCCGACGCCGAGGCGACGGCCAGCGCTTCGGTCACCACGTCGCGCAGCGGCGGCGTCAGCGCCATCGGTTCGGTGCCGACGCGTCGATTGAAGTGGCTGATCTCCGACTCGTCGATGTAGGTGGACATCGAGCGATTGACGGTCTCCAGCTCCGCCTCGATCGCCGTCTCGACGCGCTCGACCTGAGCCGACGCGAGCGGGTCGTCGACCACCAGCTTGACCTGGTAGCGCGTTCCCATCGTACCGCCCTCGAAGCTGTAGAGATGCGGCGCGGGCGCGGGCGCGGGACCGCATGCGGCGAGCGTGAGCAGCAGCGCGAGCGCGGCGAGCGCGGTCGCCGGCCGGCCAAGCCGATGCAAAACGCCCGGACGGCGCGTGGCCGTCCGGGCGTGGCATGGGATGGAACGATCAGCCGCCGAAGTCATCGAGGAGGATGTTCTCCGGCTCGACGCCGAGCTCATCGAGCATGTTGAGCACAGCCTGGTTCATGAGCGGCGGTCCGCAGAGGTAGTACTCGACGTCCTCCGGCGCGGGATGGTCGTTCAGGTAGTTGTCGAGCAGCACCTGATGGATGAAGCCCGTGTAGCCGGTCCAGCTGTCTTCCTCGAGCGGCTCCGACAGCGCCAGATGCCATTCGAAGTTCTCGTTCTCCTGAGCGATCTGATCGAAGTGATCGCTGTAGAACGCCTCGCGCAGGCTGCGCGCACCGTACCAGTACGACACCTTGCGCTGGGTCTTGAGGCGCTTGAACTGGTCGAAGATGTGCGAGCGCAGCGGCGCCATGCCGGCACCGCCACCGATGAACACCATCTCCGCCTCGGTCTCCTTGGCGAAGAACTCGCCGAAGGGACCCGAGATCACGACCTCGTCGCCCGGCTTGAGGTTGAAGATGTACGACGACATCTTGCCCGGCGGGGTGTCCTTCGGCGCGCGCGGCGGCGGCGTCGCGACGCGCACATTGAGCATGATGATGCCGGCTTCTTCCGGGTAGTTGGCCATCGAGTAGGCGCGCTCGACCGGCTCGTCGACCACCGACTTCAGCTCCCAAAGCTTGTACTTGTCCCAGTCGGCCCGGTACTCCTCTTCGATGTCGAAGTCTTTGTAGTCGGCGACGTGCTTGGGCGCCTGGATCTGGATGTAGCCGCCCGCGCGGAACGGCACCGCCTCACCCGGCGGCAGCTCGAGCACCAGCTCTTTGATGAAGGTCGCGACGTTGTGGTTCGAGCGCACCTTGCAGGTCCAGCGGCGGACGTCGAAGATCTCGGGCTCGAGCTCGATCTTCATGTCACCCTTGATTTTGACCTGACACGACAGACGCGTGCCCTCGCGCGCTTCGCCGCGGTTGATGTGGCTGACCTCGGTCGGCAACATCGCGCCGCCGCCCTCGTGCACGTCGCATTTGCACACGCCGCAGGTGCCCTTGCCGCCGCACGCCGAGGGAATGAAGATCTTGTTCTCGGCCAGCGTGTTGAGCAGGGTGTTGCCTGCGCGGGTGACGATCGCCTTGTCGGGATCGTTGTTGATCAGAATCGTGACCTCGCCGCTGGGTACGAGAAAGCGACGCGCGACCATGAGCACGCCGACCAGCGACAGGATGACGAACGAAAACATGAACAGACCGAGGCCGATGGTCTCCATGAACGAAACTCCTTATTGCTTGAGGTCTTCGACGAAATCGATCGCGGCGCGACTCAGAGCGCGATGCCCGAGAACGCCAGGAAGCCGATCGCCATCAGGCCGGTGAGGATGAAGGTGATGCCCAGACCGCGCAGTCCGGCGGGGACGTTGCTGTAGCGCAGGCGCTCGCGGATGGCAGCCAGCGCGCCGATGGCGAGGAACCAGCCGATGCCCGAGCCGATGCCGAAGACCAGGCTCTCGCCGAGGTCGTAGTCGCGCTCGACCATGAAGAGCGAGGCGCCGAGAATCGCGCAGTTGACCGCGATCAGGGGCAGAAACACGCCGAGCGCGCCGTAGAGCGCCGGGAAGTAGCGGTCGAGGGTCATCTCGACGATCTGCACCATGGCGGCGATCGTGCCGATGTAGGTCAGAAAGCCCAGGAACGACAGGTCGTACTGCGCCCACTCCGGGCCGAGCCACGACAGCGCCCCTTCCTTGAGCAGGTAGTTGTAGATTAGGTTGTTGGCCGGCACCGT
>JBCCOR010000174.1:0-8505 GCA_039025295.1 Acidobacteriota bacterium | reverse complement strand
GTCGCCTCGGGCTGGGCCGGCTTGGGTTCGGGCTTGGGCGGCGCCGGCTCGGGCGGCGGCGGCTCGGGCTTCGGCTGCGGCTTCGGCTCGGGCTGGCGCGGTTGGGGCGGCGGCGCGTCGGGCGTGCCGAGCGCGGCCGGCGGCACGATGCGCACCACCGAGACGTAGTCGACCGGCTTGCGCTCCGGACGCGTCAGGAACTCCGCCGCGAACACCCCGCCGACCAGCAGGAGATGCGCGGCGAGCGAGATCAGCCACGGCCGCCAGCGCTGGAGCGCGCTGCCGGCATCCGGCGCCAGCGCCTGCCGCCGGCGATCGAGAATCCGATCGACGTCGTCAGCGCTCAACGGCGTCCTCGCCGGGTGGCGCGGTCGACCGGCTCGGTCACCAGGCCGATCTCGCGGATGTCGCCCTGGTGCAGGGCGTCGACGACCGCGATGAACTGGCCGTAGGGGAGCGCGGTGTCGGCTTTGAGGAAGACCTGGCGGTCGTCGCGGCGCGACAGGATCGGCAGCAGCCGCTCGACCAGCTGGCTCGGATGCACCGGCTCATCGCGCACGTAGACCAGGCCGTCGGCCTTGATCGACAGCACCAGCGGATCGTCGATCGCCATCTTCATCGTCTCGGCCGAGGCGGCCTCGGGCAGATCGACCTGGATGCCGGGATGCAGCATCGGCGCGGTCACCATGAAGATGATCAGGAGCACCAGCATGACGTCGACCATCGGCGTCACGTTGATGTCGGCCAGCACCGCGTCGTCTTCGTCCTGCCCGCTGAGGGAAAAGCCCATGGCGCTAGAGGAACGTGCGTTCGGTGAGGTTGAGGAATTCGAGCACGAAGTCGTCCATTTCGTCGCGCACGATGCGCAGGCGCTGGCCGAAGTAGTTGTAGCCCATCAGCGCGGGGATCGCGGCGCCGAGGCCGGCCGCGGTGTTGATCAGCGCCTCGGCGATGCCCGGCGCGACCGCGGCGATCGAGGCCGTACCGCTGGTGCCGATCGTGCCGAACGCGATCATGATGCCCCACACCGTGCCAAAAAGGCCAATGAACGGCGCCGCCGCTGCCGTTGTGGCGAGCAGGCCGGTGCCGCGGCGCAGCAGGCCGATCTCGATGCTGCGCGCGCGCCGCAGGCTGCGCTCGACCGCGTCGAGCGAGCGGATGCGGTAGGTGCCGCCGCTCGACTCGCGTCCGGCCTTGACCTGCGCCTCGATTTCGGCGTGTCCGGCCTGGAACAGACCGATCAGCGGCGTCGCGTGCAGGCGGTGGGTGGCCGCGCTGACCTCGGAAAAGCGGCTGCTGCGGCGAAAGACGTCGAGAAAGGCGGCGGTGTCCTGATCGGCGCGGCGCAGCTGGACGACCTTGCGCACCATGATCGCCCACGAGGCGATCGACAGGAGGGCGAGCACCGCGAAGACGAACTTCGCCATGAAGCCGGCTTCGAGGAAGAGCGCGATGAGATCGAGCTTTTCTCCCGGCCCGGCGGCTTGAGCAAGCAGAGCGTGAATCGGCATGATGCGCAAATTCTATGCAGAATCATTGCCATACGTATACGGGTACGTGACGCGATCGGATCGCCGTTTCGGCGTGCGCGTCCGTGCTATTCTCAAAAGCCCTCCCGGCGCCGCGCGCATCGCAGCGCCCGCGCATCGACCGGATCGACGCCCCGCGATCCGCGCGCCGCGCACACTTCCTCGATTTGTCTCACCCACCCCCAACTCCCCGGAGGATGCGGATGCGTATCGCAGTCTGCGTGAAGCAGGTGCCCAACACCGAGGCCCGCCTGCGCGTCGCCCCGGACGGCCGCTGGATCGACCAAGAAGATCTGTCGCTGATCCTGAACGAGAACGACACCTACGCCCTGGAAGAAGGCCTGCGCCTGGCCGAGGCCCACAAGGGCGAGGTGGTGGTCATCACGCTCGGTCCCGACGGCGCCAAGGAAGCGCTGCGCAAGGGCCTGGCCATGGGCGCCGCGCGCGCGGTGCATCTGAAAGACGACGGCTTTCTCGACGGCGACGCGTCGGCGGTCGGCCGCGCGCTGGCCGCGGCCGTACGCCACGTCGAGGCCGATCTGGTGCTGACCGGCTCGCAGTCCGACGACGTCGGCTACGCCGCGACCGGCTCGATCATCGCCGGCGAACTCGACTGGCCGCACGCCTGGCTGGTCATGGGCCTCGAGATCGCCAGCGCCGACGCCGGCCAGGCGACGGTGGTGCGCGAGATGGAGAGCGGCATGAACGAGCGCGCCCAGGTGCCGCTGCCGGCCGTGATCCAGGTGCAGGCGGGCATCAACCAGCCGCGCTACGCGTCGCTGCGCGGCATCATGCAGGCCAAGCGCAAGCCGATCGACGTGCTCTCGCCGGCCGATCTCGGCCTCGACGCGTCGCAGGTGGGCGCGGCCGGCTCGCGCATCGAGATCGTCGATGTCGCCTTCCCCGACAGCGGCGCTGGTGCGCAGCTGCTCGAGGGCGACGACGCCGCGCAGCTGGCCAGCCAGCTGGTCGACAAACTCCGCAACGAAGCGAGGGTCCTGTGATGGGCAACGACGTTTGGGTGATTCTCCAGCAGCGCGAGGGCGCGCTGCACCGCATGTCGATCGAGGCGATCGGGGTCGGCCAGAAGCTGGCCGCAACCACCGGCGGCCAGGTGATCGCCGTGCTGCTCGGCCACGACGTCGGCGCGATCGCGACGACGGTCGCCGCGCACGCCGTGGCCTCGGTGCAGGTCGGCGACGCTGAGGCGCTGGCCGACTACACGCCGGGCGGCTACCGCCGCGCGCTCACGGGCGCCCTGCGCGACGCCGCGCCGACCTACGTCGTTGCGCCGCACACGTACCAGTCGGTCGACTTCGTGCCGCGCCTGGCGCAGGCGATCGACGCCGCGCTCGTGCCCGAGATCATCGGCATCGAGCAGGTCGACGGCGAGACCCTGTTCAAGCGTCCAATCCTGGGCGGCAAGCTGCACGCGCGCGTGCGGGTCAAGGGCGAAGGCACGACCGTCGTCACGATCCAGTCGGGCGCGTTCAGCGCCAGCGACGCCCAGAAGGGCGACGCACCGGCATCGATCGAGGCGCTGGCGATGCCGGCCGAGATCGCCAGCGATCGCACGATCGTCGGCATCGAGCAGGTCGGCGACGACGATCAGGTCGATCTGAGCAAGGCCGACGTGATCATCGCAGCCGGCCGCGGCGTCGGCGGCGCCGACAAGATGGGCCCGATCGAGGCGCTGGCGGCCGCGCTCGGCGCCGACATCGGCGCCAGCCGGCCGGTGATCGACAGCGGCTGGCTGCCGCGCGATCGTCAGATCGGCTCGAGCGGCCAGACCGTCGCGCCCAAGCTCTACATCGCCGCGGGCGTCTCGGGCGCCATCCAGCATCTGGTCGGCATGAAGGGCTCGAGCACGATCGTCGCGATCAACAAAGACAAGAGCGCGCCGATCTTCAACGTCGCGCACTACGGCGTGATCGGCGATCTGCACGAGATCGTGCCGGCGCTGACCGCCGCGATCGAAGAAGCCAAGGGCTGACGCCAGCCGCAGCCCGGCACCTCGCTGAGAACGCCCCGATCGCCCATGCGGTCGGGGCGTTTCGCGTTCCGGCGCGCGCCGATGCAGCGCGGTGCTCAGCGGCGCGGCGACGGCAGGATCGGGCGCAGATAGCCGATCAGGCCGCGCGCCGGATCCCAGTCGCGCGGGTAGCCGAAAGACACCTCTTCGAAGCGCGTGGTGTCGCGCCGGTCGACGCCGCGCACGTGCTGATGGCCGTAGACCGCCACCTCGGCGCGGAATCGACGATGCCAGTCGATCGTGCGGACCGTGCCGCACCACGGGCTGAAGCGCGGCACGCGGCGCAGCTTGAGCACGTCCTCGCGCAGCGGCCAGTGATTGACCAGTACGGTCGGCGCGCCGTCGAGCGCGGCCAGGCGCCGCTCGGCGTCGTCGCAGCGCGCGTGGCACCAGGCGTCGCGGGTGGGGTAGGGATCGGGCTTGAGCAGATGCTCGTCGGTGCACAGGATGCCCTCTTCCAGCGACCACGCCACGACGCCGTCGCGCGTCACGTGCGCCGGCCGGAAGCTGTAGTCGTAGAGCAGGAAGAGCAGCGCGATCACCGGATCGTCGTCGCCGACGGGATCGTCGGCGCGTCCGCTGCGCGGCCAGCGCAGCCAGGGATCCTCGGGCGTGCGCACGCCGCGCGCGCGGCAGACCTCGACCATCTGCTGGTACTTGGCCACGCCGCGCGGCGCGTCGGGCTGGCCGGCCTGGATCCACAGATCGTGGTTACCCGGCGTCCACAGCAGCGTGCGGAAGCACGCGCCGAGCCGATCGAGGGCGTCGCCCAGGCGTCCCGGCGACTCGGCAATGTCGCCGGCGAGGATCAGGCCATCGTCGACGAAGCGACCGTCGGCCTGGTCGACGAAGACATCGAGCGCATCGCGGTTGCGCGGATGGCCGAGATGCAGATCGCTGATCGCCCAGAGCGTCACGGTGTTGTTGCCTCCGGGTCGACCGCGACCGGCCACAGGTCGAGTCGACGGAGCGGCTCGGCGAGATCGTCCGGCACGGGCACATCGACGCGCGTGCGCGCGCCGGTCGTCGGATGATCGAACGCGATCGCTTGGGCGTGCAGCGCCAGGCGGTGCAGACCGACGTGGCCGCGCAGCCGGCGGTTGTGCTCGCCCTTGCCGTAGCGCACGTCGCCGATCAGCGGATGGCTGATGTGCTTGAAGTGGCGACGGATCTGATGCAGGCGTCCGGTGACGGGCATCGCCTCGACCAGGGCGTAGCGCGCGCGGGCGTCGAAGCCGTCGAGGGCGCAGGTCGCGAGGCGTCGGTAGCGCGTGACGGCCGGAACGCGTTCATCGCGACCGCGCTTGCGCGGCACGGGATGATCGATTTCGCCGACGTCCGGCGGATGCCCGCGCACCAGCGCCAGATAGCGCTTGTCGACCGTGCCGGCCTCGAACTGCGTGCGCACGCGCCGCGCCGTTTCCGCGTCGCGGGCGAAGACGAGCGCGCCGCTGGTGCCGCGGTCGAGGCGGTGCAGCGCGTGCACCGGCGCATCGAGGCGCGCGCGCAGCCAGTCGGCGACGGTCGTGGCGTCGCGCGCCCAGCCGCGGTGGACGATCCAGCCCGTCGGCTTGGCGACGACGACCAGGCAATCGTCCTGCCAGGCAACCGCCGGTTCGGACGCCTGATCCAGCGATGCGGCGGCCGGCGCGTCGACGGACGGTGCGACTTCGGGCGCGGCGGAGGACAGAGGTAAAACGGGCATGCGAGGCTGCACAGTGTATCCTTCGGCATCATGAAAATCTTGATCACCGGCGGCAACGGAACGGTCGGACGCGTGCTGCGCGCGCAGTACGAAGCGCGGGGCGACGTGCCCGTGCCTTGGAATCGCGCCGCGGTCGAGCTCGACGACCACTGGGCGATGGCGAATTACCTCGACGAGGTCGCGCCCGATCGCCTGGTGCATCTCGCGATCGCGTCGAAGCCCACCGGCCGCGCCGACGAGGGCAAGCTGGTCAACGTCGAATGGCCGAGCGCGCTCGCCTGGCTGTGCAAGGAGCGCGAGATCGCGTTTCAGTTCACCAGCACGGCGATGGTCTTCACCAACGACGCCGTCGGTCCCTTCACCCTCGAATCGACGCCCGACGCCACCGAGGGCTACGGCGGCGAGAAGCTGCAGGCCGAGGAGCAGGTCCGCTTCCAGAACGCGGAGGCGCAGATCGTCCGCCTTGGCTGGCAGATCGGCGACGCGGCGATCGGCAACAACATGCTGTCCTTCTTCGCCGACCGCATGCGCGAGGACGGCGTCGTGCGCGCCAGCCGCCGCTGGCTGCCGGCGTGCTCCTTCCTCGACGACACCGCGACGACGCTGATCGCGCTCGCCGACCACGCCGGCCCGGGCCTCTTCCAGCTCGACGCCAACAGCCGTTGGACCTTCTACGACATCGCCCGCGCGGTCAGCGGCCGCCACGGCGACCGCTTCCGGGTCGAGCCGAGCGACGACTTCGTCTACGACCAGCGCATGGTCGACGCGCGCGTGCGCGTGGTGCCGCTCGAAGAGCGCCTGCCGCAGCTCGCGCGGCTCACCGACGCCGGCGTGCCCGACGATGCGGCAGACGACGCAGCAAACGATTCTGGCGCTGCCGACACCAACGCCGACGACACCGAAGCCGCCAACGCGTCCTGAGCGAATGCCGCGCCCGGCTGCGTCGTAGCACCCGAGCCACGCATCGCCGCCCGGCCGAGACCGCGCGCCGCAACCTCGCGCAATCGGCCTGCGTACTGATCCACAACACCTGCCTCACGGCCCTACGTTTCGCCACGCTGCGCGCCCGGACGTTCACGCATCGCCCGCTGTGCGCGTCGTTCGCCTGCCGCCGCCACCCCTGGGGAGATTCTCAATGAGCGACGCGCTCCGTCTCGACAACGTCGTCAAACGCTTCGGCGACCACGTCGCGGTCGATCATGTTTCACTGCGCATTCCGCGCGGCGCGATCTACGGCTTTCTCGGCCCCAACGGCGCCGGCAAGACCACGACCATCCGCATGGTCATGAGCATTCTCTATCCCGACGCGGGCACGATCGACATCCTCGGTCAGCCCGACGCCGAGGGCATCAAGGATCGCCTCGGCTATCTGCCGGAGGAAAAAGGCCTGTACAAAGGCATGCGGACACTCGAGATCCTGACCTACTTCGGTCGGCTCAAGGGCATGCGCGGCCGCGACGCGCGCCGCCGCGGCCGCGAGCTGCTCGAGCGCTACGGCCTCGGCGAGTGGACGAACAAGAAATGCCAGGCGCTCTCGAAGGGCATGGGGCAGAAGGTCCAGATTCTCGGCACATTGATCCACGATCCCGAGCTGGTCATTCTCGACGAGCCGTTCTCGGGCCTCGATCCGGTGAATATCGAGCTGATGCGCGACGTCATCCTGCAGATGAAGCGCGACGGCCGCACGGTGATCTTCTCGACCCACATCCTCGGCCAGGCCGAGGAGCTCTGCGACAGCATCCTCCTGATCAACAAGGGCCGCAAGATCCTCGACGGCACGCTCGGCGAGATCAAGGCGACGGGCGATCGCGGCATCGTCGTCGACTACGACGGCGACGGCCAGGTCCTGCGCGATCTGCCGGGCGTCGCGCGTCTGAACGACGCCGGCAAAACGGCCGAGATCTTCCTCGAGCCGGGCGTCGACCCGCAGGATATTTTGGGTCGCCTGGTCGGCCGCCTGACGATCCGCCGCTTCGATCTGCGCGAGCCGTCGCTGCACGAGATCTTCGTCCGCGCCGTGCGCGAGGACGGCGGCGCCGAGGCCGTCGCAGAAGCCATTGCCGCCTTCGAAAAGCCCAACCGCGCTCCCGCCGAGGTATAAGTCATGGGTCTCTACAAAGCGTATCTCGTCGCCGAGCGCGAGCTGCTCGAAAACCTGCGTACCAAGACGTTCTGGCTGGGCATCCTGCTCTTCCCGGTGATCCTGACGCTCTCGATCATCGTACCGGTGTGGCTCGAACGCACGCAGGACGCCCGCACCTATGCCGTGATCGACGACAGCGGCTGGCTGCTGGAAGCGGTCGAGCAGCAGGCGACGATGCCCGACTTGGAAAAGGTCATCCGGTCGGCGCTGGCGCAGCTGCGCGACGAGGATCCGACGTTCGATGAACTGCCCGAGGCGCTGCAGCAGACGGCGCGGCAGATGGACTTCGCGGTCGGCGCGACGCGCGAGCAGCTCGGCAATGCGTCGTCGCCCGAGCTGGCGCAGGTGCCGGCGGAGAAGCTCGAGGAGCTGCGCGCGCTCGACGACGAAGGGCTTGAGTCGGTCATCGTCGAGGGCTACGCGCGCGCCCTGGCGGGCCTGTCGGGTCCGGAGGGCGAGGCGATCAAGCAGGTCATGCCGCCGATGGTGGTGGCGCAGATGGAGCAGCTGCGCGACGACGTCCGCGACTGGTGGCAGGCGCTGCCGGCCGAGGAGGCGAGCCAATACGGCGAGGCGCTGAGCAAGAGTCGCTACATCCGCGTCGACGTCTCGGACGCCGGCACGGGCGAGGCGCTCCTGACCGAGCTCAACCGCCGGGTCGACGAGGGCGAGCTTTTCGCGTACTTCGTCATTGGCGCAGATCCGGTCGCGGGCGTCGGCGAGGACTTCCGCTACGTCGCCTCGAACCTCGCCGACGACGATCTCCGCCGCTGGTTCGAGCGCCTGTCGACGCGCGTCGTCCGCGAGCGTCGCCTGGCGCAGGAGAACATCTCCACCGAAACCGCCGCGTGGATCCAGGCGCCGGTCGATTTTGTCGAGCGCAAGGTTTCGAAGGGCGGTGAGGAGAGCGAGGCGAGCACGCAGGACCGCCTGCGCCAGTGGGCGCCGGTGGCGTTCGTTTACCTGCTCTTCTTCGCGATCATGGGCAACGCGTCGATGCTGATGACGAACACGGTGGAGGAGAAGTCGAACCGCATCGTCGAGGTGCTCCTGTCATCGATTTCACCCTTGCAGCTGATGGTCGGCAAAATCGTCG
>JBCCOR010000173.1:0-8509 GCA_039025295.1 Acidobacteriota bacterium | reverse complement strand
GTCGAGCAGCGCCTCGCCGCGCAGGTCGAGCGCGTCGAGATGCCGGGTGCGGCGTTCGAGATCGTCCTCGGACAGGCGCGCGGCGAGCTGGGCGTCGAACCACGCGTCGAGGCCCTGGGCGCGGACGCGCGCGAGATCGCCCGGCCGCGGACCAAAGGTGAAGCGCTCGAGCAGATGCGCCGCGGCCTCGGCCTCCGACCAGCCGTGGGCCGACCAGGGCAGATCGCCACGCACGGCGCGAAGGTCGCGGGACGATCGTTGGGAGCTTGCTGCCATGCTGCCTTCCTCCTGAATGCACCGCCGAACGGCGATGACGGATTGCTGCGGCCGAGCCGCGTCGTCGAGCGGACGCGATCGAACGGACGCGATTGAGCGCGCGCCTTCGTACGGTGCGTACGGACGCCGCGCGCCGGTCGTTGCGGGCGGCGCGGCGCGATCGGTCGCGACAAGGCATGAAACCCGCGACGCGCGCAAACCCTGCGCGCGGCCCTCGATCTTTCTGCATCGCGGTCGTGCAGCGCGGCCGCGCAGGGTCGTCCCACACCGCCGCGCGGGGCGGTCGTCCACGACCGCGCGCAACCCGCGGCGCAGCCGTGGCCAAGGCAGGGCGAATTCGATAGGGTCATTGAGATCGGGTCATGAAAATGACGCGAATACCCTGATCTGTAGAAGCCTGCGACGCGCGACGGGTACGCGCCCGCCGGCCCGTACAGACGTATCGCCTCCCAGCCGCGCCCACCCGGGCGACGCTGTTTGTCACGCCCAGCTCGTCCACCCAAACCCGTATGCCGCCAACCACGTCCGCTCCACCCCTTCCGCCACCCGCGACCGACCGCAGCTCGGACGCCGACGCGAGCCGAACATCGCATCGCGCGATCGAGGTCGTCGGTGCGCGCACCCACAACCTCAAGGGCGTCTCGTGCCGCGTGCCGCACGGCCAGGTCACGGTCGTCACCGGCCTGTCGGGCGCGGGCAAATCGTCGCTCGCGTTCGACACCATCTACGCCGAGGCGCAGCGCCGCTACGTCGAGTCGATGTCGACCTACGCACGCCAATTCCTCGAGCAGATGGAGCGGCCGCCGATCGACGCCATGCACGGCATCCTGCCGGCGGTCGCGCTCGAGGCGCGCAACTCGATCAAGAACGCCCGCTCGACGGTCGGCACGATCACCGAGATCCACGATCTGCTGCGCGCGCTCTTCACCCACCGCGGCGAGGTCCACTGTCCGAACGGCCACGGACCGGTCCATCGCTGGGTGCCCGACCAGGTCGCCGAGGACCTCGCCGGCGGCGCCGCGGGCGCGCGCTTCCTGCTGGTCGCGCCTATCCCGCGGCCCAAGCGCGGCGGCACCGGCAAGCTGCGCGAGCTGGTACGCCAGGGCTACTTCCGCCGCCTCGAGTCGCACGATCTGGACGAGGATGCCGGCGACGACGCGGCACAACCGACGATCGTGCGCATGGAGGGCGATGTGCGCTGGGAGCGCGGCCTCGATCCGGTGCCGCTGGTGCTCGGCCGCTTCCGGGCCGGCGGCGAACCGAGCGCGCGCCTGATCGAATCGATCGAAGAAGCCTTCCGCCTCACCGACGGCCGCCTGACCGTGCTGCGCGTCGACGACGATACCGACAGCGGCGGCGACGGCACGCCGGCGCGCGTGCGCTACTACGGCCGCGAGATGACCTGCTCGACCTGCGGCACGGTCCAGCGCCCGCCGACGCCGGCGCTGTTTTCGTTCAACTCGCCGCTCGGCGCCTGCCCGACGTGCCAGGGCTTCGGCCGCGTGATCGGCATCGATCCCGCGCGGGTCGTGCCCGATCCGACCAAGAGCCTGCACGAGCGCCCGTTCGCACCGTGGAACACGCCCGCCTACGAAGGCCGCTACGACAAGCTCTACGCGGCCTGCAAGACGCGCGGCGTCGCGCTCGACGTGCCGTGGGAAGACCTGCCGGCGGCCGATCGCGACTGGATCTGGTCGAGCGGCGGCCGCGGCGTGCCGACGATGCAGAAATTCTTCGACTGGCTCGAGCGGCGCAGCTACCGCATGCACGTGCGCGTGCTGCTCGCCCGCTACCGCGCCTACAACGCGTGCCCGACCTGCGGCGGACAGCGGCTGCGCCCCGAGGCGCTGGCGGTGAAGCTGGCCGATCGCTCGATCGCCGACCTCACCCAGGACAGCCTCGAAACCCTGCGCACCTGGCTGCGCGAGCGGCCCTGGCGCGCCGACGCATCGGATCCCGAGCCGGCGATCGCGCTGCTGCTCGAGCAGCTCGACCGGCGCCTCGCCACGCTCGAGCGCGTCGGCCTCGGCTACCTCACCCTCGATCGCCAGGCGCGCACGCTCAGCGGCGGTGAGACCCAGCGCATTCAGCTCGCGTCGTCGCTCGGCTCGGGCCTGACCAGCACGCTCTATGTCCTCGACGAGCCGACCATCGGCCTCCATCCGCAGGACGCCGACCGCCTGCTCGCACTGCTCAAGGACCTCGCCACGCAGGGCAACACCGTGCTGGTGGTCGAGCACGACCGCACGCTGATCCTCGGCGCCGACCACCTGATCGACCTCGGTCCGAAGGCCGGCGAGCACGGCGGCACGGTCATGGCCGAGGGCACGCCCGCCGAGGTGCTGCGGGTGCGCGACTCGCTCACGGCGCGCTATCTGCGCGCTCGACCGACCACCCTCGCGCGTCAGCACATGGCGCGCTTCCGCCGCGAGCAGGGCCGCGCGCCGCTCGGCCAGCTGCTCGCGCGCCGGTCGCGCGTGCGCATCCGCAACGCCACCGCCCACAACCTGCGCGGCATCGACGTCGAGCTGCCGCTCGGCGCCCTGGTCGCGGTCACCGGCGTCTCGGGCTCGGGCAAGTCGACGCTGATCGAAAACGTGCTCTACGGCACCTACCAGCGCAGCCAGGGCGTGGTCGACGTCGAGCCGGGCGACTGCGACGCGCTCGAGGGCCTCGAACGCATCGCCGACGTCACGCTGGTCGATCAGCAGCCGCTCGGCCGCTCGAGCCGCTCGAATCCGATCACCTACATCAAGGCCTACGACGAGATCCGCAAGCTCTACGCCGCCACCAGCATGGCCCAGCGCCGCGGCATCACCGCCGGCCACTTCTCGTTCAACCTCGATCTCGGCCGCTGCCCGACCTGCAAGGGCACCTGCACGATCGAGGTCGACATGCAATTCATGGCACCGGTGACGATCACCTGCGACGACTGCCACGGCCGGCGCTTCACGCCCGACGTGCTGGCCGTGACCCTGCACGGCAAGCGCATCGACGAGATGCTCGAGCTGACCGTCGACGAGGCGCTGACGCTCTTCGCCGATCAGCGCCGACTGTGCCGCCGACTGACCGCGCTGGCCGACGTCGGCCTGGGCTATCTGCGCCTCGGCCAGGCGACCTCGACGCTGAGCGGCGGCGAGGCGCAGCGCCTCAAGCTGGCCAGCTTCCTCGATCGCCCGGCGCGCGAGGCCGAACGCCTCTTCCTCTTCGACGAGCCGACCACCGGCCTGCATCTGGCCGACATCGACCTGCTCTACAACACGCTGCGCCGGCTGGTGCAGCGCGGCGACGGCGTGGTCGTGGTCGAGCACAGCCTCGACCTGATCAGCCGCACCGACTGGGTGGTCGATCTCGGCCCCGGCGGCGGTGTCCACGGCGGCCAGCTGCTGTTCAGCGGCCCGCTCGACGAGTTCCTCGACACGTGCGAAAGCCCGACCGCGGTCGCGCTGCGCCAGCACATGAAGTGGCGGCGGCGCTTCCACCGACCGGGTCCCGCCGCCGCGGACGCCGAGGCCTGATCCGACGATGCGCGCTCATTCGACGCCCATCGCCTATCTCGGCCCGGTGCTCGCCGCGCTGCTCCTCGCCGGCGCGGCGATCGTCGGCGCGCAGCCCACTGCGGATCCCGCGACGACCGCGGCGCTGCCCGATCGCGACGCGCTGCGCGCCGAGTTCGACGTGATGTGTGCGCGCCAGACCGGCAGCGACAACGTCTACTTCGGCAACCTGCCGCTGCGCCGCCTCGACGCCGAGCTGCAGCGACCGGGCCTGCCGGCGACGCGGCGCAGCGAAGTCCAGGGCGCCCGCGGACGCATCCTGACCGTGCTCGGCAAACTGCCCGAGGCGCTCGCGGCCTTCGAAGACGCGCGCACCCACGGCGCCGACCTACCCGAGGACGAGCGCCTGCAGCTGGTGCGCGATCAGGCACTCACCCATCTGCTGCGCGCCGAGGACGAGAACTGCGTCGCCGCCCACGGCGCGGGCGCGTGCGTGCTGCCGCTGACCGACGCGGCGCTGCACCAGCGCGACGACCACACCCGCCGCGCCGCCGCGCTCTACGACACCTACCTCGGCGCGCGCCCCTACAACCTGCAGGTGCGCTGGCTCTTCAACCTCACCCAGCGGCTGGCGCGCAACTGGCCCGACGGCGTACCCGAGGCGATGCGCGCCGCCGCCGACGTGCTCGTGCCGTCTGCCGATGCTGACGCGGGTCGCTGGCCCGATCGCGCGTCGGCGCTCGGCGTCGCCGCCTTCGACCTCGCCGGCGGCGCGGTGATGGACGACTTCGACGGCGACGGCCTGCTCGACCTGATCAGCTCGACCTGGGATCCCTGCGACCATCTCAAGGCGTTCCGCAACGACGGCCGCGGCGGCTTCGAGGACGTCACCGCGCGCTGGGGCCTCGACGTGCAGTACGGCGGGCTCAACCTGATCCACGGCGACGTCGACGGCGACGGCCGGCTCGATCTGCTGATCCTGCGCGGCGCCTGGCAGGGACGCCACGGCGAGCTGCGCAACAGCCTGCTGCGCAACGTCATCGACGGTGACACCGGCGGCTTCGTCGACGTCACGCGCGCGGCCGGCCTGAGCGGCGACTATCCGACCCAGACCGCCGCCTTCGCCGACTACGATCTCGACGGCGATCTCGATCTCTACATCGGCCACGAGGCCGAGATCGAGCGCCCCTATCCCTCGCAGCTGTGGCGCAACGACGGCGTCGACCCGGCGACCGGCGCGCCGCGCCTGACCGACGTCACGCGCCAGGCCGGGGTCGCCAACCTGCGCTACGCCAAGGGCGTCGCCTGGGGCGATATCGACAGCGACGGCGATCCCGATCTCTACGTCTCGAACATCGGCCCCAACCGCCTCTACCGCAACAACGGCGACGGCACCTTCGTCGACGTCGCCGCCGCGGCCGGCGTCCACGCGCCCGTGCGCCGCAGCTTCGCCACCTGGTTCTTCGACGTCGACGGCGACGGCCATCTCGATCTCTTCGTCGCCGACTACGACACGCCCTTCAAGCGCGTCTCGGCCTCGTACCTCGGCGTGCCGGCGCGCGTCGGCCAGCCGCATCTCTACCGCAACCGCGGCGACGGCACCTTCGAAGAGATCTCGCGCGACCGCGGCCTCGATCGCCCGCTGCTGCCGATGGGCGCCAACCACGGCGACATCGACAGCGACGGCGATCCCGACATCTACCTCGGCACCGGCCTGCCCGAGCTCGAAGGCGTGATGCCCAACGTGCTCTACCGCAACGAGCAGGGCCATTTCGTCGACGCCACGGCCGCGGTCGGCGTCGGGCATCTGCAGAAGGGCCACGCGGTGGCCTTCGGCGATCTCGACAACGATGGCGATCTCGATCTCTTCGCCCAGATGGGCGGCGCCTATCCGGTCGACGCCTACTTCAACGCGCTCTACGACAACCCGCTGCGCCGGGCCGCCGACGCGCCCGACGCCGGGCCGGCCTGGCTGACGCTGCGGCTCGAGGGCGTGCGCGCCAACCGCTTCGGCGTGGGCGCGCGCATCGCGGCGCGCGTCGTCGACCCGGGCGGTGCGACCCGCACCGTGCACACCACGGTCGACGCCGGCGGCTCGTTCGGCGCGTCGAGCCTGCAGGCCGAGCTCGGCCGGGGCGCGGCGCGCGCGCGCGGGGCGCTGACCGTGCGCTGGCCGGGCGGCGCGGTCGAGACCCTCGTGCCGTCCGCCGCCCATCCGATTCCGCTCCGCCGCTTCTACCGCCTGCGCGAAGGCGCGGGACATCTCGTCCCGCTCGACCCACCGCGCCTGGACCTTTCGAGGATTTCCGAGCATGCGCCGAACCGCCACCATCACGATCACCGCGCCGGCCCCGCCGCCGGCCACGCGCCGAACGACGCCGCGCCTGCCGCTGCTGCTGATGCTCCTGACCCTGACGCCGGCGATCGGCCTGGCGCCGCTGGCCGCGATCGAGCCCGATGAGGCGGCCGCGCTGCTGACCCAGGCGGTCGAGATCGCGCAGACGGGCGACGTGCTCGGCGCGGTGACGCTGCTCGAACCCAAGGTGCGCGGCAGCGCCGACGCGCCCGCGCCGCTGCGCTCGCTGCTCGGCGGGCTCTACGTCGAGCAGGGGCGCGCACAGGAGGCGCTCGAGCTGCTGCGTCCGCTCGCCGGCCGCGAAGACGCCGAGCCGGCGGTGCTCTACAACGCCGGCCGCGCGGCGCTGCAGCTGGGCGAGTCCGAGCTCGGCCAGAGCTTCCTGCAGCGCGCCGCCGACGCCGTGCCGACCTCGCCCGCCGCCCGCGAGCTGGGCATGTGGCGCGGTGCGCGCGGCGACATGGTGTCGGCGTTCCGCTATCTGCGCCCGTGGGTCGAGGCGCGGCCCGACGACGGCGAGGCGCGCCTGGCCGCGGCGATGGCGGCGATCCGGCTGCGCCGCGCCCCCGACGCCGAGGCGATGCTCGCGCCGATGACGATCGACGCGCCGCGCGTGCGCCAGCTGCGCGCCGAGCTGGCGATGCTCAAGGGCGAGCCCCAGGCCGCCCTCGACCAGCTCGCCCCGCTGCACCGCGACTTCGACCGCATGCCGACAGCGATGGCGACCGACGTGCGCCGCACGATCGCCGATGCGCATCTGCTGCTCGGCCAGCCCGGCAACGCCGCGGCGGTGCTCGCGGGCCAGATCGAGAACCGTCCAGACCTCGCCCAGGTGCTGGCGCGCGCCCAGTACGAGCAGGGCGACGCGGCGGCCGCGGTCACCACGCTGGCGCCCTTCATCGACACGGCGATGAGCAAGCTCGGCACGCCGGCGCAGGCGGTGGCCGGCGCGCTGCTGGTCGACTACGGCCGCATGCTTGCCGCCGCCGAACGCCAGGCCGACGCCGTGCCGGTGCTGCGCCGGGCGGGGGGGATGGCCGGGGATTGGGCCGAAAAGCTGGTGTCCCGCGATTATGACCCCAGCATTGCCCCGCTGGACGCAAAACGTGGCGCGACGCTGGGCATGGCCATGACCGAAAAGCAGGGCGGCTCGGATGTCCGTGCCAATACGTCCCGGGCAGAGCGGGCAGGCGATGGCTATAGGCTTTATGGGCATAAGTGGTTTTGTTCAGCGCCGATGTCGGATGGATTTCTAACGCTGGCACAGGCACCGGGCGGGCTGACGTGCTTTTTGGTGCCCCGGTGGCTGGAAGACAGGCGCAATACCATCCAGATTGAGCGGTTGAAGGACAAGCTGGGCAACAGGTCCAATGCCTCGGCTGAGATTGAGTATCACGGCGCAGTCGCCCATGCCGTGGGCGAGGAAGGCGAGGGCGTTCGGACCATAATCGAGATGGTCCATCACACGCGGCTCGATACGGCCATGGCGCCCGCAGGCTTGATGCGGTCGGCACTCAGGGAGGCGTGGTATTGGGCGCGGCACCGTCAGGTCTTTGGTAAGGGGCTTGCCGACCAGCCGTTGATGCAGGCGGTTTTGGCCGATCTGACGCTCGATTGGGAAGGGGCTTTGGCGCTTGGATTGCGCGTGGCGCGGGCCTTCGACAGCCGTGCGGCAGAAGAGAAGGCGTTTGCGCGGATTGGTGTGGCGTTGGCCAAGTATCTCAGCAACAAGGTGTGCCCCGGCGTCGTGGTGGAGGCAATGGAGTGCCTTGGTGGTATGGGGTATGTGGAGGAAACGCCTTTGCCGCTGCTTTACCGGGAGGCGCCGCTGAACAGCATCTGGGAAGGGTCCGGCAATGTGATCTGCCTGGATATCCTACGCACGCTGCGCGCTGCCCCTGAGGCGGGGGAAGTTCTGGCGGCAGAATTCAACAAGGTGGCCGGGCAAGATAAGGGATTTGATGCGGCGCTTGCTGCGCATGTGTCACGCTTTCCGCGGTTGCCGGAAGAGCATGAGGCGCGCTGGTTTGTCGAAAGCCTTGCCACGCTGCTGACGGGCGCTGTGTTGTTGCAACAGGCCCCGGCGGCTGTGTCTGAGGGCTACGTCGCCACCCGCCTGCAAGGGCAGCGCGGACGCATGGCAGGGGCGATTGGCCCTGTGGACCGAGCCGCGATTTTGGCGCGGCTCGGCACCTGATGGTCCGCTATGCTGGCAAGTGAATGTTGAACGCGGCGCGCAGTTCCTTGTCCAACTCCGGATCAAACCGCGCAGCCGACCGTGTGGCGAGGATCTCTTCCTTGCGGGCAATGGCCGCTTTGTTAAGATCAGGCTTGCCCTTTTCGGCCCATTCCTTGGGTGACATGCGTTCCCCGGTCGTGG
>JBCCOR010000172.1:0-8594 GCA_039025295.1 Acidobacteriota bacterium | reverse complement strand
GTAGCCTGGGGATTCATTCCCAGGCGACAAAGGCCGCGACCCGTGGCATGAGCCACGATCCCTTGCGGCATCGCTATACGCCATCTCTGCTTCGCTAGAATCGTCGCGACGATGACGTGACATGCGGAGGATCGTGGGCGATGACGGTTTTCATCAGCTACAGCCGACTCGACATGGATTGGGCCGATCGGGTCGAGACGATGTTCGCACCGGCGGTGCGCGACGGAGCGGTCTCGCTGTTCATCGACCGCACGAACATTCAGCCCGGCGACGCCTGGCCCTCAGCGCTCGACGAAGCGATCGAGCAAGCGCGGGTGGCGATCGTGCTGGTGACGCCGCGGGCGCTGGCGACCGACTTCGTGATCGAGCGCGAGCTGAAGCGCTTTCTCGAACGTGGCATCCCCGTCCTGGCGCTCTACGTCGAGGACTGCGACTTCGCGCGGACGCCGCTCGCGTCGATTCAAGGCTCGAACGATCCGAAGTTCCCGCTGCTCGGCCTCGACGCCAGCACCCAGAGCCGCGCGATCAAGATCCTGGTCGACCAAACGGTCGCCGCGCTCAACCGCGAACCGAATCCGCCTCCCGCCAGCAGCCAGCCACCGCCTGAGGGCGTCCACATCGAGATCGACCGACTGCCGCAGGGCGCCGGCACGTTCGTCGGCCGGGCGGACGAGATCGAACGGCTCAACGCCCTGTGGCGCGATCGTCAGGTGCACGTGGCGTCGCTGGTGGCGTGGGGCGGCGTGGGCAAGACGGCCCTCGCGCAGGCGTGGCTCGCACGCATGGCGCGCGACGGCTACCGCGGTGCGACGCGGGTCTACGCGTGGTCGTTCTACAGCCAGGGAACGGAGAATCGCGTCGCGTCGGCGGATGACTTTTTGCTCGAGGCGCTCGCGTGGTTCGGCGAGTCGGATCCAACGGCGCTGTCGCAGAGCGAGCGTCCGAAGCGGCTGGCCGCGCTCGTGCTGGCGTCGCCGACGCTGCTGATTCTCGACGGCTTGGAGCCGCTGCAGCACGGACCGGGTCCGCAGCTGGGGAAGCTGAAGGAGCCCGCGCTGCGCGCGTTCCTGCGCGCGCTGGCGTCGGCGCCCGCGGCCGACGATGCGTCGGCGACGCACCTCTGCCTGCTGACGACGCGCGTGCCGGTTGCGGATCTCGACGACTGGCAGGCGACGAGCTTTCGGCGGATCGATCTGCAGCATCTCGCCGAAGCCGACGGCGTCGCCCTGCTGCGCGCGCTCGGCGTCAAAGGGCACGCTCACGACGTGAAGGAAGCCGTGACGCGCGCACAGGGCCACGCGCTAACGCTGAAGCTCGTGGGCCAGTACGCGGTCGATGTGCTCGACGGCGACGTGGGTCGCCCCGAGGCGGTCGATCTGCTCGATCCCGAGGCGCCCGAGGGTGAGCACGCGACGCGGGTGCTCGACGCGTACGATGCGTGGCTGGGCGACACGGCGGAGCGGGCGATCGTGCGGCTGATGGGTTTGTTCGATCGTCCGGCGGACGCGGGCTGCGTCGAGGCTTTGCGGGCGAAACCGGCGATTACAGGGCTCACCGACGGACTTTTCGTGCGGCCGAAGCGCAATGGCGTTCTCGGCTGGCTGGGTATGCGCACACCAGAGCCACAGCCACTCGACGACGCGATATGGAAGCGTACACTGACGCGCCTACGTCGTATCGGCCTGCTGCTCGGCAGCGAAGACGGCACGCTCGACGCGCATCCGCTCGTGCGCGCGCACGCGGCGGCGCGACTGGCGCGCGAGGCACACGCGGCGTGGCAGGCCGGTCATCTGCGGCTCTACGAACATCTGACGAGGTCGACGACCGAAGAGCAGCCCGACACGGCCGAGGGCCTGATGCCGCTCTACCAGGCAGTGGTGCACGGGTGTCGCGCGGGGCGGGTGCAGGAGGCGTGCGATGCGGTCTACTGGAAGCGCATTCGGCGCGGCAAAGAGGCCTACAGCGTGAGGAAGTTCGGCCTGTTTGGTTCGGAGCTGACGGCGGCGGCGTCGTTCTTCGCGGAGGCGTTCACGCGTCCGCACGGTTCGCTGCGTGCGTCGGATCAGGCGTGGCTTCTGAACGAGGCGGGCTTCGTGCTTCGCGCGCTGGGCCGCCTGGTCGAGGCCGAGGCGCCGATGCGTGCTGGTTTGAAACTTCGTGTTGAACAAGAAGTATGGACGGGTGCGTCGCGCATTGCCGGGAACCTGAGCGAGCTGAACGTGACGCTGGGCGCCCTGCCTCAGGCGTTTTTGGACGCAGAGCGTGCGGTCGCGCTGGCCGACCGCAGCGGCGACGCGTTTTGGCGGATGACGCATCGCACGACGCTTGCCGACGCGCATCACCAGCTGGGTGATGTGCCGTCGGCGTCGTCGCGTTTTGCGGAGGTAGAGGCGATGCAGGCGGAGAGGCAGCTATTCTACCCGCTTCTGTACTCGACTCCGGGCTACCGGTACTGCGATCTGCTTCTGTCGTCTGGCGACGCGTCTTCGGCGCGCGCGGTCATCGATCGAGCGGAATACACACTTGAGGTGTCGACGCGCAATAGCTGGCCGTTGGACATCGGTCTCGACAACCTGAGCCTCGGCAACGCCTGGACGATCCTCGCGCACGGGGGCGATCCGGCCGCGTCGGAGCCGGCGCGCACGCATCTCGAGCGTGCCGTCGAGGGCCTGCGTGCTTCCGGCCAGGAAGACGATTTGCCACGCGGTCTGCTCGCTCGCGCAGCCTACTCCCGCCTCGTCGCCCGCGACGCCAATGCCGCCAACGACGATCTCCAAGAAGTCGAAGAGCTCGCCGACCGCTGCGGCATGCGTCTGTTCGCCTGCGACGCGCATCTCGAACGCGCGCGCCTGCTGCGTGATCTATCGGAAGCCGACGACGCGCGCGAGCGGGTACGCGCGCACGTCGAAGCGGCGAATATGCTGATCGAGGAAACGGGCTATCACCGTCGCGACGGGGAGCTTGCGAACCTCGAGGCGTGGCTGCGCGGCGAGGATCCGCAGCATGATCTGGGCGCGTGGGGGTGACCCCGATCAAAGCCCATCGTCGCGCACCCGCACCGAAAAAACACCGACCGTGCCGCTGATCTCGAAGGTCACGACGACCAGCGCGCGGTTGATCGGGCTCTCCTCACGCGGGATGTAGATCAGCCCCTCGGGACCAACGTCGCCCGCGATGCCGTCGGCGCTGAAGTCCTGGGTGTTGATGTAGGTGTCGTAGAACGGTCGGGTCGGATCGCTGATGTCGTAGACGATGATGCCGCCGCTGCGCTCGAGGCCGACGAAGGCGTAGGTGCGGCCGTTGAACCGGCCGACGGCGACGCCCTCCGGCTCCGGACCCTTGTCGTCGCTGCGCGCGTCGAAGCTGTCTGACTCCTGGTTGCTGTTGAAGTTGCCGCCCAGGGCGCCGGCGGTGATCAGCTCGATCTCGTTGCCGCTGTCCCACACCAGACTGGCGTCGCTGCCGCGCCAGATCGACAGGCTGCGCGCGCCGTAGGCACGCGCGCGGTCGAGCAGGCCGTCGTCGTCAGTGTCGACGCCGACGTTGGTGATGCGCAGGCGACCGAGGTTGTCATCGCGCTCGAAGAACGCCGGCACGCCGAAAGCATCCGGATCGAGCGAGAAATCACCGATGCGCTCCTCCTCGCTGAAGCAGTCGTAGTCGCGGGCGTCACCCTCGTTGGCGGTCACCAGGTAGGTCTCGCCCATCCAGTCGTAGGCCGCGATCGCGTCGGGCTGATACATGCCCATCACCGGCCACGGGCGGACACGGATCGCGTTGTCGCGGTTGCTCGCGTCGAAGCCGTTGCGGAAGGTGTTGTGGTTCTTCATGCCGAACGGCACGACCGCGGTGATCGTCGCGCTGGCGATGTCGAGCACGGCGACGGCGTTGTTTTCCTGCAGCGTGATCCAGGCGGTTTGGCCGTCGGGCGCGACCGCGATGAACTCCGGCTCGAGATCCTGCGCGACGGTGGCGCCGGGACCGAAGATGCGCACGCCGGGATCGATGGTGCCGTTGAACGCGCTGAAGTCAGCGGCCTGCACGCTGGTCACCGGCGCGCCGCCGCTGAGGCCCTCGATCGTGATGATCGAGATCGAGCCCTCGGGATCAGCCGCCAGGCCCGCGTCGCAGTAGTCGAGAGGCTCGCCCTCGTTGGCGACCAGGATCTTGGTGCCGTCGGGCGTGAAGGTCAGCATGTCGGGCAGCGGACCGACCGCGACGCTGCCGAGCGGCACGCCGTTGACGTTGAAGAAGGCGACCGAGCCCGGCATCTGTGCGGTCTCGCCCTCGAGCGCGACGGCCACCAGGCCGCCCTGCACGGCGACGCTGTTGACGCCGCCGCCGAAGGCGTCGAGATCGACCGTCGCGATGCGCGTCGGTGCCCAGGGCCGGCGGATGTCGAGGATCAGCAGCTGGTTGTCGCCGGCGTTGGTGAAGAAGACGCGCTGGGTGGCCGGATCGTGGGCGGCGATCTCGGCGCCGCTGTCGTCGACGACGCCGGTGGCGAAGCGGCCGATGAGGTTGAGCTCGATGCTGCCCTCGGCGTCGGCGGACGACGCGAACGGCAGGGCAGCCGCCAGGGCGAGTAGGCAGATGAACAAGGTGCGAAGCGGCATGGATCGTCTCCTATGCGGATGAGCGGAGCGGGATGGTAGCTCCGGGCTTCGAGGCCCGAATGCCGCCAGGATCGCAAGCACGCATGAAGATCCACGGAAGATCCGGTTCAGACTGAATCGCCGATCCGGATCGCCGCCGCGGGGCTCAGCCGTGCACCAGCGGCTCGGTGCCGCGCGCGCGGGTGATCGCGGCCTCGTCGTCGAGCCAGCGCGACCAGCGCGCCTCGAGCGCCTCGGCGTCGAGCGCGCGCAGCGCCAGCGCATAGAACATCTGCCAGTGGCGCTCCTCGGCCGGGCCGAGATCGTGCAGCAGGCGGGCGACCTCGGGATCGCTTTCTTCGACCACCTCGAGCAGGCAGGTGAAGCGCTCGCAGCTGCGCGCCTCGATCAGCGCGCCAATGAGCAGGCGATCGACCTTGAGTATGTCGGCGCGATCGGTCTCCATGTGCTTGCGCAGGGCCTGCACCCACGGGTTCGAGCGCTTGGGCGCGGCGTGATGACCGCGCCGGTCGAGCAGCGCTGTCACCCGGCGCAGATGGCTGACCTCCTCGGCGGCGAGCGCGGTCATGCGCTCGACCAATTCGTAGTCGTCGGGATAGTGGCCGACCAGCGACAGCCCGAAGACCGCCGCCTGCTGCTCGCAGATCGCGTGGTCGGCGAGGAAGATCGGCAGGTTGGCGGCGGCGAGCTCGGCCCACGACCGCGGCGTGAGATGGCGCACGGGCAGCGCTTCACGCACCTCGCGCAGCGTGCGGGTGTCGGCCTTGGAGCCGGGACGGACGTCGGTCGAGGCGGATGTGGCGTGGTTCGGGGGCGCGGAGAATTCGGTCATGGTCGACGGGGCTCCTGGCGGCGGGATGATCGAAAGATGGAGAGATGCGCATGCGCGCTGCGCCAGCGCGCGATCGGCAGTAGACTACCGTTCGCGGATCGGTCTCCGCGTTTGTTCTGCGATTCACCGCGCCGCTGTCGATCGATTTTCTGCGAGGAGGTTCCATGGCCGATCATCATCCGTCTTCCCACGCCGACGATGCGCGCATCGTGCGCTGCGCGATCCATCCGGCGATCGGCGTCGCCCGCGTCGGCAACGCCCCGATCGCCGACGGCGGCGTCGGCGAGAGCTACTACTACGCGCCGGAAGTGCCGGGCGCAGTGGCCGATCCGGGGCCATCGGGCTTCAAGACACCTGACGGTGCGATCAAGCGCGAGGCCGCGCGCTTCCGCGTCTACGGCTATGACGCCGACGGCAACGTCGTGCGCGAGCTGACCCACGACGACGACGTCCAGATCGCGTGGCGGGTGCACGTCGCCAACCGCAAGGCGGCGTGGTATCAGTTCCACAACGCCATGGACATGAAGCAGTATGCGCTCGTGACGACGCCGCGCAACGCGTCGTACACGGGCGCGCGCCGCCGCGATCTGGTGATCGATCCCGGACCGCGGGCGATCGGCGGCGCCAGCGTCAGCGGACCGCAGTTCCGCCTCGACACCGGCTATGTGCGCTTCGGCGACTCGCCGACGCCGGTCGATCTCGGCGAGGTCCGCACCGACGAACGCGGTCGCCTGGTGGTGATCGGCGGGCACGGCCATTCGGCGTCGGCGTCGGGCGCGGCGGCAACCACCTTCGCCAACAACGACGGCTGGCACGACGACGTCTCCGACGGTCCGGTGCGCGCCACGGTCACCCTCGGCGACCGCACGCTCGAGGCCGAGCCGGCCTTCGTCGCGATCACGCCGCCGAACTACGGCCAGGGACTCTACGGCCCGGTGACGATGGACGACGTCGTCCGCGATCTCTTCATCCGCCTGGGCTGGGTCACGGAGCCCGAAACGCTCGAATTCTGGCGCGACATCTACCCGATCCTGGCGCGTCTCGCCGGCAACCAGTGGGTCAATCAGGGCGTGCACTTCCTCTTCGGACCGGGCTCGCCGAGCGATCTCGACGATCCCGAGGTGCTCGCCGCCCTGAGCGCGCCCGACGCGCGCCACAAGCCGGCGCGCCAGCGGGTCTTCGAATGGTTCCGCCGGCCGATCACGCCGTGGGACGAGGTCGAGGGCGAGTACGCCGAGCTGCCGCCGGCCCAGCCGGCCGGCATGCCGCCGTTCTACGGCGACGGCTTCGGCGAGTACGTCGGCAGCACGGCCGGCGGCATCGTGATTCCGCCGGCGAATATCGTCGATCTGGCGCCGACGCAGACCCTGTGGCGTCGCCTGCAGCTCTGGGCCGAGGGCGATTTCGAAACCGGCGAGCGGCGCGAGACACCGCGCGCGCTCGACGACGCGCCGATCGCCGAGCGGCCGTCGCTGCTCGACCGCACGCCGCTCGAAAACTGCCTGGGCGGTCCGTTCCATCCCGGCATCGAGCTGACCTGGGTCTTGCGCGTGCCGCGCATGTGGCAGGGCCCCTACCGCCTGAACGTGCTGCCCGAGGGCGTGTCGCCGACCGACGACTACGGCCCCGAGCTGACGCCCGAGCGCTGCGTCGGCCCGGGCGGACCGCTGGCCGCGAGCGGTCCGGGCAGCCTGACGCGCTGGATGGGCGTGCCCTGGCAAACCGACGAAGCCAGCTGCCTGTCGGGCTACGACTTCTCGACCTATCTGCCGCTGCCGTCGTTCTGGGCGGCGCGCGTGCCCAACGAGGTCTACAGCTGGGGCGCCTACGCGCGCACGTCCGACGAAGGGCTCAAGAGCCGCCAGCGGCTGAAGCATTTCGACCATCGCCAGTTCTGGCTGCGCGATCTCGACGGCAGCTACCAGACGCGCATCAACAACATGGTCGCCGAGTGGGACAAGGTCGGCATCATCACCGCCCAGCCCGCGCCCGCCGACCACGACGCGCTCGGCCTGCCGCCGCGGCTGTGGGTCGAAACCGGGCGCGATCCGTCGTTCACGGCGTCGGATCCGAGCTGGCGGCAGGTGCTCTACGCCGAGCACGCGCCGTTCGAACCGCAGACGCCGTCGAAAACGGACGCGGCCCGCGCCGAGGACGCCGCGCTCAAGATCGCGGCCGACGTCGACGCGGCGGCCGACCATCGCGACACCGCGCGTCCGACGCCGCATCCGCGCCGTCGTCAGCTGCGCCGCGACAAGCGCTAGTGCGCCGCGGTACCGCGGCCCGCCCGCGCGTCTTGGTGCTCGGCGGCGGCCCGGCCGGGGCCGCGGCTGCGCTGGTGCTCGCCGACGCGGGCGCCGAGGTGCGCGTCTGCGAGCGCGCCGCCGCACCGCGCTGGAAGCCGGGCGAATGCCTGCCGCCGACGGTGCGGCCGGTGCTCGCCCGGCTCGGCCTGGCCGATCTGCTCGACGACGACGCGGTCCACCGCCAGCATCTCGGCAACCGCTTCGTGTGGGGCGCGCCGGAGCCAGGCGAGCGGCCGACGCTCGCAGGCGTCCACGGCGCGGGCTGGCACGTCGATCGCCGTCACTTCGAGGAAGCGCTCGCGTCGCGCGCCGAGAGGGCGGGCGTCGACTGGCGCTGGGATGCGCCGTGGTCGGCGGACGAGGACGCCAACAGCGATCGCGCACCGTGGAATCTGGTGATCGACGCCACGGGCCGTCGCGCGGTCTACGCGCGGCACCGGGGCGCGCGACGGGTGATGGACGACCGTCTGGTGGGCACGGTGGCGTTGCTGCGCAGCATGACGCCGTCGCCCGACCGCTTCACGCTGGTCGAATCGACGCCGCGAGGCTGGTGGTACGCGGCGGGGTTGTCGCGCGGCCGCCTCGCCCTGGCGTTCTTCACCGACGGCGATCTGATGACCGACGCGCTCGGCGATCCGCAGCCTGGCGGCAGCCAGCTGCTCGTCGCGCTGGCGACGGCCAAGAGTCGACTGATCGGTCCGCGGGTCGCGGAGCACGGCTACGTCCTCGATCCGGAGCAGCCGTCGCACGCCTATCCTGCGGTGGGGGGGCGGCGCGGCGCGATCGCAACCTCGGGGGCGGAACCCGACCCGCCCCCCCGGGGGGCGGCGGGGGGGGCGG
>JBCCOR010000171.1:0-8624 GCA_039025295.1 Acidobacteriota bacterium | reverse complement strand
GCGGGTCACCTCGGGGCCATAGAGCAGATCGAGCAGGTACATCGCCGGATCGTAGCTGCGCGCGCCGCCCTCGCTGGTGATCATCCGCCGATCGTGCACCAGGTTGACGCCGCGCCGCAGATCGACCTGCGGAAACATCGCGGCAAAGGCGTCCTGATCGCTCGGGAAGGTGGTCGCGGCGTGCGCTTCGAGCAGGCCGGCCGCGGCCAGCACGAAGGCGCCGTCGCAGAGCGACATCACGTAGCGCGCCGCGCCGCCGACGTCGCGCACCCAGTCGATCATCGGCGCATTCTCGAGATCCGTGCCCATGCTGTGCTCGGCGCTCGGCACGACCAAGATGTCGATCGCCGGGACGTCGTCGAAGCTGTGATGGGGCGTGATCACCAATCCTTCGAAGGTCGTGATCGGCCGGCCGTCGGGCGAGACCGTGAACACTTCGATGCCCGGCTGAACGTGGAAGATGCTGTGCTGGAAGAGATCGTAGGGCGCCATCAGCTCGCTGTTGTAGACGCCGTCGACGAGCAGAAACCCGGCCCGCTGCGGACGATCGTCCGGCAGCGGCTCGGCCGGTGCCACGCGCGTCCACGGCACGTTGCTGTCGGGATCGACCGTGGCTGCGGACGCGGTCGATCCCGACCCGGTCGGCGGCGACCCGGTCGGCGGCGACGCCGCGGCGGCAGTGGCGTCGTCGGATGGAGCTGGCGAATCGTCGGGCTCCACCATCGAAAGGCGATAGCAGCCGGAGACGAGAACGAGCAGCGCGGCGACGACGAGCAGCGTCAGCGCGCGCGAATACAGCGGAGAATAGGCGGTGTTCATGAGGCGCATCGTAGCAAGTTCGCAGCGGGCTAGCCGCCCGCGCCGCGCACCGTCAAGACGAGCACGACCACCAGCATGAAGACGGCGCTGGTGACGACGGTGTAGCCGATCTTCGCTACCGCGATGCGCACCAGCGCGCGCCACCAGCCGACGGCGAAGAACGCGCGTGCGGCCCACGCGGTGTAGCCGATCGTGAAGAGCAGGCCGACCACGGCGACCAGCCCGGGCATCCACACGGCGAGCGGCAGCAGCACAACGGTCAGCAGACGCGCGTGGCCGGTGACGTACAGCAGGAACGCGTAGCACTCGGCCACGTTGCGCCCCGAGGCGCGGAAGAGCACACGCAGCGCGAGCGCCAAGAGCGGCAGGGTGAGAAAGAGGATGTTGTTGCTGTGCCGCTGGTAGACCGCGCTGATCTCGTTCAAGAACGCCTCGAGCTGCGCGTCGGCTGCGGTCGACGGCGCGTCGGTCGACGGTGCATCCGTCGATGGCACCGCGGTTGACGGCGCGTCGGCAGCCGGCGCCTGCTCGGCCGCGCTGCCGCGTGCCATCGACTCCCCCATCTCGGCACCGATCCGGGTCGGGTCGATCGCGAGCAGATTGAGGCAGAAGAAATACAGCAGCGTCACCACCAGGCAGTACTTGAACGGATGCACGTAGCGCGCCCGCCGACCGGCGACGTACGCCGCCGTCATCGCACCCGGATCGCGGGTCAGATCGCGCAGCGTGTGGGCGAGCGCGGCGTCGAGGTTGAACCACTGCCCCACGACCTCGCGCGCCAGGTCCGGCATGCGCAGTCGACCGCGATGACGCTGGCCACAGCGCGGACAAAACGGTCCGTCCGCGCGCGGCGCGCCGCAGTTGTGGCATCGCGCCAAGCGGTCGTCAGGGCGCGCGGCGGCGACCGCGGCAGCGGCAGCGTCGATCGGAGGCATCTCGGCGGTCATGGTCCGCGCATCGTAGCGCACGCGCGACGGTCGACGTCCGCGACCGATACACTCGGTGCCCCGGGGCGCGCGCCGCGCTGCGCGCCGACCGCCTTCCCATCACCGCGAGGATCCCCCATGTCCGCCGCTCCGCGCCGCTCCCGCCTTCTGCGCATCGCGCTCATTCTGCTGCTCACCCTGATCGCGCTCGCCCTCGGCGGCTGCCTGCTGCTCGACAAACCGCGCCCGACCGGTACCGCCGGTGCCGAGGCCGACGCGCTCGCGCGGCGGATGATGGACGCCGTCGACGTCGACGCCTGGCAGCGCACGGGCGCCGTCCAGTGGGTCTTCGCCAAGCGTCAGACCCATCTGTGGGACCGCCAGCGCGGCTTCGCGCGCGTGGCCTGGGGCGGCGAGCGCGAGGTGCTGCTCGATCTCGCGACGCGCGACGGCGTCGCGACCGTGCGCGGCCAGGCGGTCACCGACCCGACCGAGCGCGGCATCCTGCTCGACGCCGCGTGGCGCCACTGGGTCAACGACAGCTTCTGGCTCAACCCGGTCGCCAAGCTCTTCGACGACGGCACCGAGCGCGCGCTGGTGACCGACGACGACGGCATCGAGCGCCTGCTCATCACCTACAACCTCGGCGGCGTCACGCCGGGCGACGCCTATCTGTGGACGCCCGGCGACGACGGCACGCCCGCCGACTGGCGGATGTGGACCGCGATCCTGCCGATCGACGGCGTCAAGGCGAGCTGGCGCGACTGGATCGCGCTCGACACCGGCGCCCGCGTCAGCACCCATCACGACATCTTCTTCCTCGATCTCGTGCTGAGCGACGTCGCCGGCGCGTCGGACCTCGCCACCCTGCTCGGGCCTGACGCCGAGGATCCGTTCGCCGCGCTCGTAGCGCACCTCGCCCAAACGCGCTGAGCGCGTCTCGCCCAGACGCCCTAAGCCGGCTATACTCCTGCGGTTCTATCCCCATCGACGGCGCCGCGCGCCGACGGCTGCGCGCCCCCTGCGCAGCCGTGCTCTGCAAGCTTGTCCTACGAGAGGTTCGACCATGCCCCGATCCGCGACCGTTCGCCGTCTCCTGCCCGCTCTTCTCCTCTGCCTGCTCGCGGGCGCCGCGACCCTGCACGCGCAGATCACCGTCGACGGCGTACTCAACGAGATGGAATACAGCACGATCGCGACCAAGGCCAACGCCAACAGCGGCTTCGGGCCCGACATCGACGTCAGCGAGATCGTCTACCATCCCGACAACGTGGCGAACGTGCTCCACATCGGCGTCGTCGGCCGGCTCAACACGGGCACGGGCGACGGCATCGGCCTCTTCCTCGACCTCTCGGGCGTCGTCGGCACGGCCGCCGACACGCTGCTGGGCGACGGGACAGTCGGCGGCTTCCACTTTCTCAACGGCGACGGCGGGGGCAGCAACCTCGACTTCCGCAGCGGCTTCGAGACCGACGTGCTCTTCGCCGTGCGGCCGATCAACGGCACCGACGCCGATCTCTTCATCGGCGATCGCGTCGGCGCGTTCAGCTCGGCCTTCGTCTGCCAGGCAATGGGCCTGGGCACGACCAGCTGCACCGCGAGCGGCATCGACGTCGACGGCGACGCCGTCACCGGCTCGATCACCTTCGCCTTCAACAACGCCGGCGGCGCGACCAACGGCCTCGAGATGGCGATCGACTACGACGCCATCGGCGCCGATCCGGCGCAGACCCTGCAGCTGCTCGCGCTGGTCGTCAGCGAAACCGGCTTCTTCTCCGACGTCACCGTGCCGGGCGACGTCACGGGCGGCAACCCGGGCTTCAACCCCAACTTCTCCACCCTCGCGGGCGGTCCCTACGGCTCGATGAGCCAGCCGCTGCCGGTCGAGCTGACCACCTTCACGATCGACTGACGCGCCGCCGCGCGTCGTTTCCATTCATGCCGTGAACGATCGCCTGCGCCGCGCCGGCGGCCTGGTGCCCGGCGTCGCGCTCGCGATCGCGGTCGCCGCGGCCGCGGTTCTGCTCCACGCCCAGCTCCCGGCCGCGCTCGGCCGCGGCCTGGGCGCCGTCCTCTTCGCCGTCCTGCTCGGCCTGGTGGTCGGCAACCTCGCGCCGCTGCCGGCATCGACCGCGTCGGGCGTGCGCTTCGCCGCGCGCACCGTGCTGCAGCTGGCGATCGTCCTGCTCGGCGCGCGCTTCCATCTCGCCGAAATCGCCGCCCTCGGCGGCCCCGCCCTGCTTCTGGTGATCGCGCTGATGACGCTGGCGCTGATCGTCGCCAGCCAGCTCGGCCGCTGGCTCGGCGTCGATCGGCGCCTGTCCGACCTGATCGCGGTCGGCACGGCGGTGTGCGGCAACTCCGCGATCGCCGCGACCGCGCCGGTGATCGGCGCGCGCGACGAGGACGTCTCGTTCGCGGTCGCGACCAACACCCTGCTCGGCACGCTGGCGGTCTTCGCCTATCCGCTGATCGGCCGCGCCCTCGGCTTCGATCCGGTGCTGTTCGGCGTGTGGGCCGGCGCCGCGGTCAACGACACCTCGCAGGTGGTCGCCACCGGCTTCGCCTACGGCCCCGAGGCCGGCGAGACCGCCGTCACGGTCAAGCTGGTGCGCAACGCGCTGATGGGCGCGGTGATCGTCTTCATGGGCGTGCGCTATCGACAGCAGACCGCCGGCGATACGGCGCGCGCCGGCGGCTGGTGGACCCAGGCGCGCCGCGCGCTGCCGCCGTTCGTCATCGGCTTTCTCGCGCTGGCGACGCTGCGCACCCTCGGCGCGTTCGACGTCGCCAGCGCAACTGTCGGCGTCGATCTCGCCGACCTCTGCGCGCGCGCATCGAAGGCCATGATCCTGGTCGCCCTGGCCGGCGTCGGCCTCGGCACGCGCGCCGCGGTCATGCGCCGCACCGGACCGCGGCCGTTCTACCTCGGCCTTGCCACCGCGCTGGCGACCTCGCTCACCTGCTTGGCGCTGCTCCAGCTCATCGGCCCGAAACTTTTTTGAGTTTTTTCGCCGCGCGCTTTGGGATTTGGCGCGCGCGACTCGTTATGTACCAGTGAAGCCTCTTGCGTCGGCGCACGCGCGCCGGCCGTCTCGACCCGATTCTTTTTGGGAGCTTTTTTGCATGCTTTCACTGCGTACCGCAACCGTTTCCGCCCTCCTCACTTGCCTGCTGCTCGCCGCCGGTGCGTCCCGGCTCGACGCCCAGGCGCAACATCCCAATCTCGCCCGTGGTTTCCAGGCCGAGAACACGTACCAGCTCGGCGACGTCGATCACGTCAATCTGATGAACGGCAACCTGGTGGTCACGATCCCGATCGGCCCCAGCTTCGCCCTCGACGCCGGCGGCAGCTACCGCCTCAACCTGATCTACAACAGCAAGCTCTGGGACTTCGACGAAAACTCCAACGCCGGCATCGAGGTCGCGGCCGCGCGCGACAGCAACGCCGGCTTCGGCTGGCAGCTGCACTTCGGCCGGCTGATCTCGCCCAACGCCCTGCCGCGCAACGACCGCAATCACTGGCTGTACCTCGCCAGCGACGGCAGCGAGCACTACTTCTACAGCACGCTGCACAACCACGACGCGGCCACGGCCAACGTCTTCTACACCCGCGACGGCTCCTACCTGCGGCTGCGGCTGCAGACGAACGGCACGGCCGAGATCGACAGCCCGACCGGCATTCTCCATCGCTTCGACAGCCAGGGCCGGATGATCGCGCGCCGCGATCCCTACGGCAACGGCTTCAGCGTCAGCTACGAGGGCAGTCGCTGGCTGCTCAGCGACACCGCGGGCCGTCAGCACATCGTGCGCACGACGAACCTGTCGATGGACGGCGCGGTGCGCCCGATCGTCACCCAGGTCGATCTCGACATCGCCGGCCCGAGCGCGGGCCTCTACGCCCTGCGTCACACCCAGCGCAGCATCGAGCGGCCGTGCCCGTCGCTGCAGCCGATCAACACGCCGACGGCCAGCGTGCCGGTGCTCACCCGCGTCGATCAGCCCCAGGGCACGGCGTGGGAGATGCCTGCCTACCAGCTGACGCGCGGCGCGTCGTGCAAGTCGACGGGCGTGCTCGAGCGCATGAAAACACCGACGCGCGGCTCACTGCGCTACGAATACGGCCCCTACGCCCGCGGCACGGGCGTGGGCGAGCGCCTGCGCGAGGTCTACAGCAGCTCGGCCGGCGTCACGCGGCGCGTATGGCTCTCGGCGAGCGGCGCCAATCTCGGCGAGTGGCGCTACACGCCTCAGCTCACGCCCGGCGCGCCGTCGACCGGCCCGGGTGAGCCCAACCAGCCGGTCGAGGGCTGGACCGACGTCGTCTCGCCGCTCGGCGACACGACCCGCCACTACTTCTCGATGTACCTCGACGGTCCGCTGCCGGCCTCGGGCGCCGACAGCCGCGCCAAGACCTGGATGTACGGCCTGCCGTTCACCACCCGGCAGGTCAACGACCGCCTGGGCGTGCGCCATTTCCTCTCGACCGAGGTGCGCGACGGCGGCGTCGTCAAGCGGCGCACCTGGGTGGCCTACGAGCGCGATCCCACCAACGGCCCGAACCCGTTCACCCTCAGCGACGCGCCGCCGGGCACGGTGGTCTACAACCGCCGTCCGTACAGCCAGCTGACCGAGTTCCTCGACGACGGCGCGCGCTGGGCGATGCAGAAGTCGGAAGAGTTCGACGGCTTCGGCAACCATCGCAAGACGCGCACGTGGGGCAGCGTCGCGATCGGCGCGAGCGAGGACCAAAGCGTCCGCTACACGCGCACCAATCCCGGACGCAACGGCTATCCCCACGTTGCGCTGCCGTCCCCGAGCGCGCCGTGGCTGCTCCATCTCTACGATCAGCAGTGGACGGAGCAAACCGGCGGCGCCGCGGGTCGCGACTACCAGGAATTCTGCTTCGAGGCCCACACCGGCCATCTCAAGGCCAGCCGCGTGCGCGCCGAGGCCGGCCAGCGGCGCAGCCACGATCGGATCCACCGCCGCGTGCGCACGCCCCAGGGCAGTATCGCCAACGAACGCTTCCTTGGCGGCGACCTCAACGCGGTCGGCACGGGCGATCTGTGCGCGATGTTCGCCGACGAGTCGCTCGCCGACCCGCCCGCGCTGCCGCTGCCCTACGCGCCGGCCGACTACGCTCCGCCCGTGCCTCGTCCGGACGACGACGATGCGCCCGGCGACGGCGAGCCGGGCGATCCCGGTCGCGAGGAACCCGAGCCGGGCCGCGAGGATCCGGACGGCGGCGATGATTCCGACGGCGAACGCGACGGCTGATCCGCCGCCCGCCGCCAACCGCTGTCCCGCCGCGCATTCGCGCGGCTTTTTTCATGTCCGCGTGGAAAACGTCCAGCGCAGATCCGTCTCGAATCGTCGGCGCGTCATGCGAATGCGCCGCCATTCATTCATGCGCAGGGCGCAGACCGCGGCGCGGTCGCGCCCGCGCAACTGCAGGAGAGGATCCACCATGACCCTGAACGTCAACTTCCGCGCGGTCGGCGTGTACTGCCAGCTGGACGATCTGGTGCTCGATGGCGTCGACGTCCATTCCACAGTCAAAGACGTGATGGACGTGATCGTCGCCCAGGGGCTCGACTTCGGCTACACCTCGGTTGTCGTGAAAGACAAGACAACGCAGGAAGAAAAAGAGATCGTCGACACGGTCGCCTACAGCTTCTCCAACGCCTCCAAACGTCCCGACAACGCCTCGATGCGACCGCACAACGGCTACCGCGATCTGTCCAACCAGCTGTGCGGCACCCATCCGTCGCTGGTCTGGCAGTACTACCGCAGCATCCTGGGCACGTTCGAGGGCAGCGGGAAGACGTTTGAGATCCGGCTGCCAACCAAGGGTCAGCCGTCGTTCGCCACCACCGGCGTCACGCAGGGCTTCACCGCGCCGCCCGGATTCACCTTGACCGCGGTCAAGCTCACCTGGCGCATCCTGCAGCTGCAGATCGCCCCGGAGCGTCAGCTCAACTTCATGGCTGCTCGAATGAAGGTGCTCGAGCAGCTGGCGCAGCAGGTCTGAGCACGCGCATCCGCCGTCCGCGGCCGGTCACCCCGCGGGAGGCGGATGCTGCAGCGTTCGCGCCAGCCAGTCGCCCACGAGCGGCCACAGCGTCGCCCGGCTGCGGCGGGAGAAGAAGCCGACGTGGCCGATCGACCGCAGGCCGACGTCGGCCGGGGCGTGGAACGTGTCTTCGATCGACGCGTTCGGGTAGAGCGCGAGCAGATCGGCCACGGTGCGCGGATTGGCGATCGGGTCGTCGGTGAAGCCGATCGACCGGATCGGCAGCCTCACATCGTCGTAGTGATGCGGATCGATCGCGTGGCGATCCGCGTTTGCGTCGCCGCGGGCCAGATAGCCGCCGAGATAGCGCGGATGACGGCACCAGCGGCTCCACTCCTGTACCACGCCGCGCGGCAGGTCCTCGCCCTGGCGCAGCGCGCGCGTGGGTCCGTAGCCGAGCAGCGGCACGACGGGCGGCAGGAAGACGTACCAGAGCAGCGCGCAGAACGCGCGCATCCGCCAGGTGGTCATCTTCCGCCAGTAGCCCGACGACGATGCGATCAGCACCGCCGCGTCGAGCTGATCGTGCCGCGGCAGCAGGCCGAGCAGCTGGCCGCCGATGCTGTGGCCGATCACCATCCGCGGCGAGTCGGGATACGTGGCGATCAGATGATCGACCGCCGCCGCCATGTCGAGACGTCCCCAATCCTGCATCGACGCCACAAAGCCGCGCAGCGACGCCGGCCGCGAGCCGCCGATGCCGCGGTAGTCGAGCGTCTGCACGTAGGCACCGTGCTCGCGCGTCAGCCAGGCGGCAAACGACGCGTAGACCTCCTTCGGCACCCCGGTCGCGGGATGCAGGC
>JBCCOR010000170.1:0-8627 GCA_039025295.1 Acidobacteriota bacterium | reverse complement strand
TCGCACCGTCGAAGCCGTACCACTCCGATCCGCGCGCGCGGACGTTGCCCGAACCATCGTAGCGATGCGCGCCAAGCGCGGCGACGCCCTGGGCAACGAAGAGCGGATCGTCGATCGCGAGCCGATTCTTCGATTCTTCCGCAGCACCCGGCCAGCCGGCCGACCACGACGCACGGATGTCGCGCGGACGCGGCAGGCCGCTGGCATCGGGCACGACGTCGACGCGCAGGCCGCTCGCGTGGTCGATGCGCGTCGCCATACCCGAAACGTCGTACGACATCCCGTTCAACAAACCTGGAATCGACGCGAGGTAGCCGCGGCTGGTGCGACGCGTCTGCGCGCTCGACGGTCCGACGCCATCGCTCGTGCACGCTGCGTGCGTGCAGCGCGGGTAGGTGAGTTTCGTGACGTTGCCGAGTGCGTCGTGCTGCCACGCCTGGGTGAAGCGCTGCCCGCCGCTGACTTCGGTTGTCTTGCTCGACACCGCGCCGCCCGGGCCGTCGTGGGCATAGGTCTCCGTGACCGCGACGTCAGTCATGAGCGACGGCGACCACGGGATGCGGATCCAGTTGTGGCCGATCGCCTCGATCAGGCGATTCGTCGAGCGGCCCGAGGTGCCATAGCGGAATGACTGCCACGGACGATCCGAGCCGTTCTCGCGCACCTCGACCAGGCGCTCGTATTCGTCGTACGTGAAGAGCAGATCGCTCGTGCCGTCCTCGATGCGATGCGCGCGTCCGCGGGCGTCGTAACGGCTGTAGGTCGTTTTGCCGCTCTCGGGATGCTCCTCCGACAGCAGGAAGCCGCGGCCGTCGAAGTCCCATCGACGCGTCTGTGTCGTCCCGCCGCCGCGCGGCTTGATCGTCGCGACGCGCAGCCGATCGGCAACATCATAGGTATAACGCGCTTCGGCACCGCCCTCGGGTTCGACGACCTGCAGCAGCCGACCGCGGGCGTCGTAGCGCTCGATCGTCGAATACGCCGTCTGGTCGTGCTCGCTGGTCGCAACCTGCTGCGTGCGCACGACCTCGCGAATCCCGCGATAGACGTAGTCGACCCGCGCGCCGTCGGGCTGCGTGATGCTTCCAGGACGGCCGAAGGCATCGTAGTTCTCGTACGTGGTCCAGCGCGCAGGCTTGCCGCCGCCGTGCCAGGTCGAGACACGCTTCAGCTCGCCTGACGCGTGGCGCTCGGTGATGCGCTCGGCCCACACGGCGCCGGGCATCAGGCGACGCTCTTTCCACAGACGGCCGAAGCCGTCGAAGTAAAGCTCCTCGCGCGCAACAGGCGTCGCGGTCGTCGAGCCGTTCGGCCGATAGAAGAGTTCCATCTTCGGGCCGGTCCCGACGATCGAATGCCGGATCTGCACCCACGCGCCGCCGTGCGCGGCGCTGGGCTTCACCGCCGTCACGCGGTGGAGCTGGTCGTAGTCGTAGGCAACTTCGAGCCCGGCAGCGTCGCGCTCGGAGAGCACAACGCCCGAGCGGTCGACGGTGCGGTCGAGCAAATACCAGTCGGCGCCGCGGTATTTCGACTTCGTGCGGACGCCGTGCTCGTACTCGTGATCGATCGTCACCTCGCCGCCGGCAGCGATCTCGTCGAGCACGTGCTGGGGAAGGTTCTTGAAGGGGTTTTCGTATTGCGGCGGCGGCTTACCAGCGCCTGGCGTTGCCGTGGCGACGACCAGCAGCGTGGTGAGGAGGAACAGCAGTAAAAGACGGGTGCAAGGCATGGTGCCCTCCTGGAAGAAGTGAGGCTCTATCCAACTAAACGGTTCCAGAAAGGTGAATCCCAGAGTCAAATACCAGATTTTTCGAAAAACTTTGATCGGCCAGCGGCCACAGCGCTTCGATAACCTCGCCCCATGCATCCCGTCCTCACCCGCCACCGGCTGCCCTACACCGCCATCTTCCTCGTCGCGGGCCTGCTCGTCGCGCCCCTGCTGCGGACGCTCGTCGGCGCTTCGTGGAGCGCGGCGCTGCTGGTGGGGATCGGGCTGTGCGGCGTGCACGCGTTCAACTGCCTCGCCGCGTGGTACGTCGTGCAGCGCCTGCCGCTGCGGCCCGCGCGGCCGCTGGCGCCGCTCTTCGGGCATCTGCCCGCGCTCGCCGTCACGAGCGCACTGACCCTCGCGCTCACGCGCGGCCTGGCGCTTCTGGGCGCGGGCGTGGCGCCGTCGTTCGTCGGCGACGCGCCCGCGGTCGCGGCCGGCGCCACGCCGCTGCTCGCCGTCCTCTGCGCGACGCTCTACGTCGCCGTGGCGAGCGTGCACTACGGCGCGCAGCTCGCCGACGGACGCCAGCACGCCGACGCGCGCGCCTACGCCCTGCAGCTGCGCGCCCGCGACGCCGAGCTGCGCGCGCTGCGCGCCCAGCTCGATCCGCACTTCCTCTTCAACGCGCTCAACGCCGTTTCCGCCCTCGTGCCGCGCGAGCCCAGCGCCGCGCAGGATCTCTGCGCCGAGCTCGCGCACTTCCTCCGCCTCAGCCTGCACCACGGCGCCGGCGATGCG
Source organism: Acidobacteriota bacterium (assembly GCA_039025295.1). Classification (GTDB taxonomy): domain Bacteria; phylum Acidobacteriota; class Thermoanaerobaculia; order Multivoradales; family J023; genus JBCCOR01. Next base: position 6,115 of record JBCCOR010000170.1, on the reverse strand, counting down.
GACGCCGAGCCCGCGGATGGCATCGCAACGGTCGCCCTCCAGGCCGAGATCGATCTCGTGCGCGCCTATCTCGCGATTCAGCGCGCGCGCTTCGGCGACCGCCTGCGCGTCGACGTGCAGCTGCCCGACGCCCGCAGCGAACACGCCCGCGACGAGCGCAGCGGCAACGACGGCGACGCGGCACCGCAGGTGCGCGCGTGGCCGATCCTGCCGCTGCTGCTGCAGCCGCTGGTCGAGAACGCGGTCAAGCACGGCGTCGCCACCCGGCAGGCGGCCTCGACGATCGCGATCGACGCCTCGATCGTCGGACGACGGCTGCGGATCGCGATCACGAATCCCTACGCCGTCGGTGATCTCGGACTCGACGCCGATGAGGCAGCCGCGCGCGCCGACGACGAGGCCGCGACCTGGCACGCCGCACCGGCGCGCACCGATCCCGCAGCCCTCACCGGCGTGGGATGGACGAACGTCCGCCAGCGCCTCGCCCTCGCCTACGACGGCGCCGCCGACGCGCGCGCGCAGCATCGACCGCCCGCAGCCGCGCAGCCCGGCATCTTTCGGGTCGTGCTCCACGTGCCCGCGCGGCCGCGCAACGTCGCATCCTCCCCGCTCGACGAGGCCCGCCCATCGTGACCGATCCCAGCCCGCCGCCCGACGACGTCCGCCGCGCCGCTCTGGTCGACGACGAGCCGCCCGCGCGCACCCGCCTGGCCGACGCGCTCGCCCGCCATCCCGAGATCACCGTGGTGGCGACGGCCGCGAGCGGCGCCGAGGCGCTCGATGCGGTCGAGATCCATCGGCCCGACGTGCTCTTTCTCGACGTGCAGATGCCCGGCCTCGACGGCTTCGAAACCCTCGAGCTGATCGACGAGCGCATCGCCGATCGCGATCTGCCCTCGCTCGCGCGACCGACGATCGTTTTCGTCACCGCCTACGACGCGCACGCGCTGCGCGCCTTCGAGGTTCACGCCTTCGACTACCTGCTCAAGCCGTTCACCGCCGCGCGCCTGGCCGAGACCATCCGCCGCCTCAGCGCGCCGCAGGGCGCGGCCAGCGATCCGGCAGCGCCGTCGGCGCGCGCGCTGGCGCAGCAGGCCGGTCGCCCCGCCGCGCGCGATCGCCTCGCCCTGCGCGGGCCCGACGGCGTGCGGGTCGTGCCGATGGCGTCGGTCGACTACGTCGAGGCCCACGGCGACGCGGTGGTTTACGTCGTCGAGGGCGCGCGATGGCGCAAGCCGCAAACCCTCACCGAGGCCATCGACACGCTCGATCCGCAGCGCTTCGTGCGCATTCATCGCTCGACGCTCCTCAACCTCGCCCGGCTCGCGCGGGTCGAGCGCTATGCCAAGGACAGCCGCGTGGCGATCCTCCACGACGGCACCCGCCTGCCGATCAGCCGCAGCGGCTGGCCGCGCCTGCGCAACCGGCTGCGCTGAGCGGGCGCGGCGGGTGGACAAGTTGGGGTAAAGTTCGACGCACGTGATGGATTGCTGTGACCGTGCGACGGCTTCGGGGCAAGGCGTTGGTCGAGCTCACCGATGTTCGCCGCGCGCGCCGGCGGCGCAACCGCGCGCCGGCGCCAACCTGCTTCGCTGTCACAGCCGCACCTTCGGGAGACCGCCGTGCCGCAACCGTTCGCCGAGATTCTCGTCCTCGTCGCCGGCCTCTACGCCGCGCTGGGCCTCGTCTTCGCCGTCCCCTTCGCCGTCCGGGGGGCGCCGCGCGTCGATCCGGCCGCGCAGGGCGGCACGTGGGGCTTCCGTCTCCTGATCGTGCCGGGTGCGGCCCTGTTCTGGCCGCTGCTCGCGCGCCGCTGGTTCGGCGGCCACGCCGCGCCGCCGGTCGAGCGCACGCCGCACCGCGCCGCCGCCGAGGAGCCGGGGTCATGATCGCGCCGCTGCGCCGCCGCCATCGGCTCGCCCTCCTGCCGCTCGCGCTGGTCGTCGGCGCGCTCTTCGTCGCCTCGATCCTCACCCGACCGCCTGAACCGATCGCCGCCGCGCCGGCGCCGCTGGCGCCGCCCGACGCCAACGGCTTCGCGGTCGAGGACGTGCTTCACGCCGCCGCCGACGCCTTCGGCCCGATCGCGACCGCGCTCGGCGCACCGGGCGCGCTCGACCTCGCCGTCGTCCGCCGCAACGACGATCCCGGCCGCGGTCAGCTGGTGCTGACGCCGCGCACGCCGATCACCGCGCCCGAGGTGCTCGCCCTGTGGACGACCGCGGGCAGCGACGCACCGGTCGCCCTCGGCGACGTCTCGGGCACGATCACCGTGATCTACGACCTGCCCGACGACGCGCTCGCGCGCGGCGGGCGCGTCCAGCTGCACAGCCTGGCGCACGATGCCGATCTCGGTCCGGCGGTCGAGGTGCCGGCGCTCGTCGCCGCCGCGCCCGCGCCGTCCATCGACGATCCGGCCGACGCCGACCTCGACGCCGGCACCGCCGACAGCACCATCATCGACCCGGAGACGGCCCCGTGAGCGTGTCGTACCAAGCCGTCGGCTGGAACCGGCAAAAACGCGTCTACGACCTCGTCCTGTGGGGCGGCATCCTGCTCTATCTCGCCACCTTCATCGGCGTCGGCAGCACGGTGCATCCGCAGGCCACGGCCGAGACGCTGCTGCTGCGCGCGCTCGGCACCGGCGCGTTCCTGCTGCTGCACGTCATCCTCGCGATCGGTCCGCTCTGCCGACTCGATCCGCGCTTCCTGCCGCTGCTCTACAACCGCCGCCACCTGGGCGTGTCGATGTTCGTGCTCGCCCTTGCCCACGGCGCGTTCGCGACGCTGCAATTCCACGCCTTCGGCGATCTCAACCCGCTGGTCAGCGTGCTGTCGAGCGACGGCTCGTTCGCCTCGCTCGCCACCTTCCCGTTCCAGCCGTTCGGCGCGGCGGCGCTGGTGATCCTCTTCGGCATGGCCGCGACCAGCCACGACTTCTGGCTCGCCAACCTCAGCGCGCCGGTGTGGAAGGCGCTGCACATGCTGGTCTATCTCGCCTACGGCCTGCTGGTGCTGCACGTCGCCTTCGGCGCGCTGCGCAGCGAGCCGCATCCGGTCTACATCGCGCTGCTCGCCGCCGGCGCGCTGATCCTGGCGGTGCTGCACGCGCTGGCGGCGCGGCGCGAAGCCGCGATCGACGGCGAACGCCTGGCCGCCAACCGCGAAGGCTACGTCGAGGTCTGCGCCGTCGACGAGATTCGCGAGAACCGCGCGCGGATCGCGCCGATCGGCGGCGAGCGGGTCGCGATCTTCCGCTACGAGGGCCAGGTCTCGGCGATGTCGAACGTCTGCCAGCACCAGAACGGTCCGCTCGGCGAAGGCAAAATCGTCGACGGCTGCGTGGTCTGCCCGTGGCACGGCTATCAGTACCGGCCGCAGGACGGCACCTCGCCGCCGCCGTTCACCGAGCGCATTCCGACCTTCCGCACGCGCATCGTCGACGGCCGCGTGTGGGTGCATCCGACGCCGCTGCCGGCCGGCACGGCGGTCGAACCGTCCCGCATCCCGGGCGCCGCCGCCCGTCCGCAGGAGTCCGCATGAGCGCCAACAACAACAACGACGACCGCGATCCGTTCTACATCGGCTACCTGCCCCGCCAGCCGGCCGCGGTCGCGCGCCGCACGCGCCTGGCGGTCGTGATCGCGCTCGCGCTCGCGCTGGTGACCGCCGCGGCGGTGGCGCTCTTGCAGCGTCCGTTCAAGGCGGCGGTGTTCGAATTCGGCGTCGTGCGCAGCTTCGAGGGCACGGTCCGGCTGACGCCGCATCCGACGCTCGAGGTGCCGCGGCCGGGCGGCGGCGTGTCGCGCTACTTCCTGGTGTCGCCGTTCAAATTCGGCGCCGAGCCGCATCTCACCGCGGTCGACGGCCAGCGCGTGCGCCTCGACGGCAGCCTGATCTACCGCGACGACCAAACCATGATCGAGCTCCTGCCCGACACGGTTCAGGCACTCGGCGACGGCGCGGCGCCGCCGGCCGCGCGGCCGGTGTCGTTCGGCCGCCACGCGCTGGTCGGCGAGATCATCGACAGCAAGTGCTATCTCGGCGTCATGCAGCCGGGGCACGGCACCGTCCATCGGGCCTGCGCCGTGCGCTGTATCGCAGGCGGCATTCCGCCGGTCTTCGTGCTGCGTCCGCGCGCCGGCGCGGCCGACAACGCCGGCGCGAACTTCGATCGTCCGATCGCGTACCTGATGCTGGTCGACGCCGACGGTGAGCCCGTCAACGACCGCGTGCTCGACGTCGTCGCCGAGCCGGTGTCGATCGAGGGCGAGGTGCTGCGCGTCGACGACCAATGGCTGCTGCGCGCCGACCCGTCCACCATCCGCCGCCTGACCGAACCGCCGAGCGCCTGAGGACCCGACGCATGACCCACGCTCCCGACGACGACCGCACCGCGCACGTGCTCCCCGATGTGGCCACCGCGGCCGCCGACGATCCCGCCTACCCGACGTTTCCCGCGCAGGTGCCGACCGTCGAGCTGCGCGAGGGCCGCTACGCCGTGCGCTACGCCCGCCATCTGCGTGAGCTCGACGACATCCTCCGGCTGCGCTTCGACGTCTTCAACCTCGAGCTGGGCGAGGGCCTCGACAGCGCGTTCGAGACCGGCCGCGACATCGACGCCTTCGACGGCGTGTGCCATCACCTGCTGGTGGTCGACGTCGAGGACGACGACCGCATCGTCGGCACCTACCGCCTGCAGACCGGCGACATGGCGCGCCGTCATCGCGGCTTCTACTCGGCGACGGAGTTCGATCTCTCGGGCCTGCTCGACGCCGCTGGCGACGACGCGATCGAGGTCGGGCGCGCGTGCGTCCACCGCGATCATCGCAACACGCAGGTGCTCTTCCTGCTGTGGCGCGGCCTGGCGCAGTACATGCTGCACAACCGCAAGCGCTATCTCTTCGGCTGCTGCTCGCTGACCAGCCAGAACGTCGCCGAGGGCCGCGCGGTCATGGCGCATCTCGAGAAGCGCGGCCTGGTGCATCCGACGCTGCGGGTCGAGCCGCTGCCGGCGTGTCGGTGCTACGATGGCGCGCCGCCGATCGATCCGTCGATCAAGGTCCACATTCCCAAGCTCTTCCGCACCTACCTGCGCCACGGCGCGCTGGTCTGCGGGCCGCCGGCGATCGACCGGCTGTTCAAGACCATCGACTACCTGGTGGTGTTCGACGTCCAAGCGATGGACGAACGACAGGTGCGCACTTTCTTCGGCGAGCGCCGTCGACGCAGCAAGCGCGCGGACGCCGGCTCGCCGTCCGACCCGCCCGGAGACGCCCGCCGTGATTCTGCGTGAGCAAAACCGCACGCTCCTCGAGCAGGCCCAGCGCCTGCTCGCCGATCTGACCGACGACGGTTTCGTCACGAACCGCCTCGAGCCCGGCCGCAGCGGCATCGGTCCGCATCTGCGCCACGTCATCGACTACTACCGCTGCTTCCTCGACGGCTGGTCGCGCGGCCGGGTCGACTACGACGTTCGCCGGCGCGACGACGCGGTGGCCAGCCAGCGCGACGCGGCGCGGGCGGCGATCGCACAGATCGCGCACGATCTCGAGGCGATCGGCGAGGCCGATCTGGCGCGCGCGCTCGAGACCCGCGGCGACGGCGCGCCATGGTGTCCGTCGACGGTCGGGCGCGAGCTGCAGTTCCTGGTCAACCACACGCTGCACCACTACGCCCTGATCGCACTCCTGGCGCGCGCCCACGGCGTCACGCCGGCCGACGGCTTCGGCGTCGCGCCCTCGACCCTCGAATACGAAGCCAGCCAGCACCAGGGCAGCCCGGCCAGCCACGCCGGCGCCTGACGCCGCGCGGGCCGCCCGACATGTGCACCGCCACCTGGCGCGCCGCCGACGGCGGCTATCGGCTGCTGTTCAACCGCGACGAGCGGCGCACGCGCGGCCGCGCCCATCCGCCGGCGCGCCACCGCGCCGCGCGCGACGGCACGCCCTATCTCGCACCGACCGATCCCGACGGCGGCGGCACCTGGCTGCTGGCCAACGCCTTCGGCGTGACGATCTGCCTGCTCAACGGCTACCGTCTCGACCACGACGCCGGCCCGGCGCCGGCGGGCGGCTGGCGCAGCCGCGGCCTGCTGGTGAGCGATCTCGCCGAC
>JBCCOR010000169.1:0-8641 GCA_039025295.1 Acidobacteriota bacterium | reverse complement strand
CGTCGGAGTTCGACTCCGATTCTCTGGGCTACAAGGTGTCGGGCCTGACCGGTGGCGGCGGCGAGCGCTTCAGCCTGCTGATCGGCGCGTCGCTGCACGAGCGCGGCCTTTTCTTCGACGCCGACGGCGATCCGGTCGGCCTCTACCCGACCCAGGGCGACATCATGGATTCCCAGACCGTCGGCCTGTTCGGCAAAGGCCGCTGGGCGCTCGGCGACGACGTCGTGATCAGCTTCCTGGTCAACGATTTCGATCTTGAGCGCAACGGCGACTTCTTCGCCACGGCCGGCGACCGCGCGCTGGGCATTCCGACCGGCACGACCGAGGGCGATCCGTCTGCCCTGGTCGGCAATCCGGCGCGCAACGAGACCACCACGATCTCGTTGACGCTGTTCTACGGCGATCTGCTGGGCGGCAACCTCACCGCGCAGATCTACGATCAGGACTACAAGGCGCTCTTCGAGGGCGGCACCTTCGGCGGGTTTTTCCGCCTGACGCCCGACGGTCCGCCGTTCCTCGATCAGTCGGCGGTGGTCTCCGACAAGACCGGCGTCAAGCTTTCCTACAACCGCCGGCTGGCCGAGGATCGCCTGCAGCTCACCGCGGGCTTCGATCTCTTCCGCGACGAGTCGGCCCAGGTGCTCGACCGCAGCGGCCGCGCGTGGGTGCCCGAGACGCTCTTCGAGGCGCTTTCGCCCTTCGTTCAGCTCAACGCCGACCTCAGCGAGTACGTGTCGCTCTCAGGCGGCGTGCGCTACGAGGACGCGCGGCTGGAGGTCGACGACTTCACCACGATCGCGGCCGCCAACGCGACCTTCGTCATGGGCGGCGAGCCGTCGTTCGACGAAACCCTCTTCAACGCCGGCGTGATCGTGCGCCCGGCCGCGGGTTGGAATCTCTACGCGGCCTTCAGCGAAGGCTTCACCATGCCCGATGCCGGCCGCGTGCTGCGCGCCATCAACATTCCGGGCGTCGACGTCGACACGCTGCTCGAGATCGAGCCGGTGATCGCCGACAACCTGGAGGCGGGCGTCGAATACCGCGGCAGCCGCTTCACCGGTCGGCTGTCGGTCTTCCGGAGCGAGGCCGACAACGGCGCGCGCCTGTCGCTCAATCCGCAGGGCATCTTCGACGTCGTCCGGCAGCGCACCGAGATCGAGGGCGTCGAGCTCTTCGCGCAGTACGTGTTCAACGAGCGTTTTTCGGTCTCGGCCACCTACGCGCAGACCGAGGGCGAGTTCGACTCGGACGGCGACGACAGCGTCGACACCGATCTCGACGGCCTCAACATCGGCCCCGACCGGCTGAGCGTTTTCTTCGACGCCGCGTTCACGTCGCGCTTCGGCGGCTACGTGCAGGTGTCGCGGTTCTTCGACCGCGACTTCCGCGGTCCTGCGGCGCGCGCCGGTCGCGACTTCGACGGCCACACGCTGGTCGATTTGAGCCTGCGCTACGCGCTGCCGCTCGGCGAGCTGCGTCTAGGCGTCGACAATCTGCTCAACGAGGACTACTTCACGTACTTCGCCCAGACCGAGCCCAACGCCCGCGCCGACACCTTCTTCAAGGGGAATGGCCGGACGCTGGCGCTGAGCTGGCGGTTCGATGTCTAGCAACGATCGGGCGCTTCGCCCGGTCGTCGTTCGCCGGCGTGCGCGTCTGCGGGGCGCGCGCTTGCTCGGCGTCTCGCATGCGCTTCTTCATCGCCACGCGCCCGCGGCGGCGCTTCCACCACATGATGAAGCCGGTCGTCACCAGTCCGCAGATCGCGACGCCGGTGAAGGCGATCAAGAGCCGGCCGGGCCAGCCGAACAGCTTGCCGGAGTGGAGCGGGAACTGCAGCGCCAGGAAGACGTCGCCGGCCGAGCCCTCGGTGCGGTGCTGATCGGCCAGCACGGCGCCGTCGCGCATGCCGACGTAGACGTAGCGCTGGCCGTAGTCGGCCATGTCGCGTGGATCGAAGATCCGGAACCAATACACGCCCTGCGCGGGCAGGAGGATCAGGCTGTCAACCTCGGCGCCGTCGGTGGCCCGGCGCGCGACGTCGAGCGCGCGATCGATCGGCACGTCGTGCGAGACGTAGATCGGCTCGTCGAGCCGCGGCGCCGTCTGGTGATACGCCTGGGTCAGCGGCAAAACGGCGTCGACCGCGGGTCGGAAAATGACGTTGAGGTTGAAGTAGACGCCCGACACCGCCAGCACCAGCGTCACCGGCAGCAGCCACAGGCCCGAGGCGCGGTGCAGGCTGAATGCCTGGGTGACGCCGCGGGCCGTGCGCCTGACCAAGAAACTGCGCCACCAGCCGCGCAGCGCGGGAAACGACAGCCACACCGACGGCAGATGGTCGAGCATCCAGAACAGCGCGACGAAGCCGAGCAGGCCGCCGCCGAAATTGCCGAGATGCAGGGTGTAGTGCAGCTTGTAGATCCAGGGAACGATGTGCAGGCGATCGGCCTGGAAGGCGCCGAAGACGCGCGTGCCCAGATGTGCGCCGGTATACGGATCGACGAAGGTCTGCGTGCCGGGCAGAACCTTCGCGTCGGTGCCGGGACGGGCGGTCAGCGAGGCCATCATCGGCGCGTGCGGGCTGTTGGGCAGGTTGACGAAGCGCGCGTAGCTGCCTTCGATCGACGACTCGGCGGCGCGCACCAGCTGCTCGACGGGCCGTCGGTCGCCGATCGCTGGGCGATCGAAAATCTCGGGATTGAGGGCGTGGTCGAGCTCTTCCTGAAAGACCAGTACGATGCCGGTGAGCGCCACCACGAAGAGCCAGATTCCAGCGAGCAGGCCGAACCAGCGATGAAGAAGAAGCATCCTGCTGCGGATCTTCTTCCTGGTTTTTGCGTTCACGATGGGTGGATTCCCGAATCGGTGCAGGGCGGATCGATGAGGAGAGCGGGCGGACGGGGCAGCGGTCCGGAGGGCGACGATCTTCGGTGCTCTCTTTCCATCATAACCTTCGGTCCGCTGACTCGCGGCCCGGTTGCAACTTGCACCCCTCAGCTTGCAAATACAAGCGACTTGCATATATAAATCAATCTGCACAGATACCAATGCGAACAGCGCGCATCGATCTGCAGCCGTCCCCCTGCTATCCCGATTTTCACGCGGTCCCTTCATGGGTCGACATGCGCGATTCTCTGCGCATGCCTCGCCGACCGCACCCCCGCCGCACGAGGTTCTTCCGCATGAACGCCACGTCGTCGACGCCGCAGTCTTCTCGCAACGCCGATCGGCTCGGAACGATCGCAAGCACCCTGTGTGCGATTCACTGCGCGGTCGTTGCGCTGTTCCCGGCCGTCCTGGGCGCGGTGGGGCTGGCGTTCCTGATCGGGCACACCGCGGAATGGCTGTTCGCCCTGAGCGCGATCGCTTTTGCGATCGGCGCGATCATTGTGGGCTGGCGTCGACGCCTGCCGGCCGCGGCGATGGCTTTGCTCGCGCTGGGCATCGTGGGACTGCTGCTCTCGCGGGGCATCGAAATGAGCGCGGGGCATCACGATCACCACGACCACGCGGATGACCCGAGCGCGGCCGTTCATCATGTCGTGGATGCGGACGAACACGCGGCCGAGGCGCACGCGGATCATCACGACGCGGCCGAGGCGCACGCGGATCATCACGACGCGGCCGAGGCGCACGCGGACCATCACGACGCGGGGATCGCGGCCCTCGCCGATCCGCACATCCTGGGTTCGGCGATCGGCGTGTTCGCGAGCCTGCTGCTGCTGGCCGGCCACGGACTCAATCTGCGCGCGTCGGCGCAGACGCAGCGGATCCGATCTTCGTGAAAGTCGACTGGCTGATCATCTGCGGCGGCATCCACGGTGTGCACGTCGCCGCGCGCCTCATCGGCGAGGCCGGCGTCGATCCGGAGACGCTGCGCATCGTCGATCCGGCCGACCGCCTGCTGGCGCGCTGGCGCGCGTGCACGGCGGCGACCGGCATGCGCTATCTGCGCTCGCCCGCGGTCCATCATCTCGATCTGGATCCGTGGTCGCTGGAGCGCTGGGCCGGCAAGCGCAAGCGCAAGCGCCGGGGCTACGGTTTGTTCATTCCGCCCCGTACCCGGCCGTCGCTCGATCTGTTCAACGCCCACTGCGATCGCGTGATCGAGCGGTACGGGCTGGCGGATCTGCACGTCAAGGATCGCGCGCGCACGTGCGCCCTCGGCGGTGATCCGGTGACCGTGCAGCTCGCCAGCGGCCGCGCGCTCGCGGCGCACAGCGTCGTGCTGGCGCTGGGGGCGAGCGAGCAGCCGCACTGGCCGGCGTGGGCGCCGACCGATCACGCGCGGGTGAATCACATCTTTCAGCCCGGATTCGACGACTGGCCCCGATGCGATGCGCCGGAGTGCATCGCCGTGGTCGGCGGCGGCATCTCGGCGGCGCAGGTCGCCCTGCACCTGAACAAGCAGAGCCATCGCGTACACCTGATCGCGCGGCACGCGCTGCGGCAGCACGCGTTCGACAGCGATCCGGGCTGGCTCGGACCGAAGCGCATGCAGCGCTTCCAACAAGAGCCGGATCGCAACCGCCGACGCATCATGATCAACGAGGCGCGCCATCGCGGCTCGATGACGTCGGAGGTGCGCCACGCGCTGCGCTACGCCATCGACCACGACTGCATCGGCTGGCACGAAAGCCAGATCGAGCGGCTCATCGCCGACGGGGATCGACTGGTGCTCCGGCTCGCCGACGGTACCGCGATCGAGAGCGATCGCGTGCTGCTGGCCACCGGCTTCGCCGCGAAGCGCCCGGGCGGCGCCCTGGTCGACGCGCTGGTCGCGTCGGCGTCGCTGCCCTGCGCCGGCTGCGGCTATCCCGTGGTCGATGCGGCGCTCCGCTGGCATCCGCGGCTGTACGTCACCGGTCCGCTGGCCGAGCTCGAGCTGGGCCCGACGTCGAGAAATATCGCAGGCGCCCGCAGCGCCGCCGATCGGCTCGTCGACGTGGCGCGCCGCGCGGCCGCGCGGGCGCGCGCCGCCGAGGGACGACGGCGCGGCGGAGATGGAGCCGCGATCTAGATCGACGATCGTGCCCGTTTCGACCCTCCGGCGCGGGCCATCTGCGCGAAAATCATGGGCATGAACCGAGAATCCACACGCGCACGGCGCGCGCGCAGGCATCCCGCATGGGCCTGATCGGCCGCGTCGGCGGGGCCGTGCAGCGCGCCGCGATCGCGGCGCGCATGCGTCAGCTCGGCATGCGCATGGGCCGCGCGCGCACGCGCGCCGAGCGCGATCGGATCGGCGGCGAGCTGGTGCGCCTCCTGCGCGACGCGCGCGGGCTGGCGATGAAGATCGGCCAGTGGACCGCCACCGCGCCCGAGGCGCGCGCGCTCGAGCCGCTCATGCGCCTGGCTGCCCGACCCGAGCCGCTCGCCCGCGTGCGGCGACGCCTCGACGCCAGCTATGGCCGCCCGCATCCCGATCTCTTCGAAACGCTCGCACCCGCAGCCGGCGCGGCGTCGCTCGCGCAGGTGCATCGCGCGCGGCTGCGACCCGGCTTCGACGACGACGCCCGCCGCGAGGTCGCCGTCAAGCTGCTCGGCAAGGGCGTGCGCGACGCCGTCCAGGCTGAGCTCGATCTGCTCGGCAGCCTGCCATTCGGCATGGGCGCGCGACGCGCGGGGTTCGACCTCGACGCCCAGCGCGCGCTCTTCGCCCGCGTGCTCGCCGTCGAGCTCGATCTGCGCCGCGAGGCCGAGGCGCAGGCGCGGCTGCGCGCCGCCATGCCGCCCGGGGTCGTGGTGCCGCGACCGCGCATCGATCTCTGCCGGCGCGACGTGCTGGTGCAGACCTGGGAGGACGGCGAAACGCTCGACGTCGTCGCGGCCGACTGGCCCGACGCGCAGCGCGCGCAGGCCGCCGCGCGCATCGTCGAGGCGTTCCTCCACGGCCTGCTCGTCGCCGGCTGTGCCCAGGGCGATTGGAACGAGGGCAACGTCGCGTTTCGGCGCGATGAGGTCGGCCAGGACAGCGGCGGCGATGCCGTGACGCTCGTGCTCTACGACGCGGGCTGCCTGCTCGAACTCGACGCCGACCGCCGCGCGGGGTTGCGCCGGGCGATCGCGCGCACGCGCGCGGCGCGGCGCTCGGGCGACGACGTCGCGTTCACCGCGGCCCTGATCGACGATTTGATCGCGGCCGGCGTCGCGCCGGGACCGCTGCGCGCCAACGCGTCGCACATCGGGCCGACGGTCCTGGCGCTGCTGGGGCCGCTCGCCGACCCCGAACCGTCGCCGATCGGCGACGGCGTCGCCTACCGCCGGCGGCTGCGCGCGACGCTGCCCGATCCCTACGGGCGCGACGTGCGCGCGGCGCTGCCGAGCGATGCGCTGCTGATCACGCGCGCGGTGGCCGGCATCGTCCATCTGCTGCGCCGGCTGCGCGCGCCGGTGGCGTGGGGGACGGTTTTCGACGGGCTCGGCTGATCAGATCGCGCGCAGCGGGCGCGCCGACTCGAGCTCGTCGGCTGCGGGCGCGAGCCGCAGCAGGCCGGCGGCGATCAGCGTGCCGAGCACCGCCCCGATCGCCATGGCGACGACCATGGCGTCGTGGCGCATGAGCGCGGTGCGATCGGCCGCGAGCGCGTCGATCAGCAGCATCGCGGCGACCATGCCAACCGTGCCGCCGCCGTGGCACAGCCACGGGCCGATCGGCGTGCGATGCCCGATCGTCGAACGGCACAGGAGTGCGCAGCCGCCGAAGCAGCCGAGCAGCATCAAGATCCACGCCCACGGGCCGCCGTGCGCGTGCGCGCCGTCGGCGTGCGTCGCAGGGTCGTGCGCGCGATACGCAGCGGCCGCGTCGACGTGTTGGTGATCGGCCGCGCCGTGCGCGGCGGCTGGGCTGGTCGCGGCATGGTGCGTGCGATCCAGCTGTGCGCCGAGCGCCATGCCCAGTCCGCCCAGGGTCAGCGCGACGAGGCCGGCCGCCAGCGCCTGGCGGTGTGGGGCCTGGTCGCCGTCGAAACGCGCGTGCGCCCACCAGGCGAGCACGACGCCTCCGGCGGCGGCCAGGGCGAACACGGGTCGGACGTCGGTCAGCCAGGCTTGGCCGACGACGCCAGAGACGAGTAGAACGATCGGCAGCGCGCGGGCGCGCCGCAGTGGAGCAGCAGACGACACGGCACAATCCTCCAGCGGGGAAGGATGAAACGGCGTGGCAACGAGATGCAAACATCGTGGCACGCACGGCTGCCGTCCATGCGCACGGCCGCCGTTCTCTTGCGACAAGAGAACGGCGGCCGTTTGAGATGGATACCGAGGATCGATCGAGGTTCGTTGGGCTAGCGCGCCTCGGCCGGTCGCAGGTCGATGCGCAGCGCGGCGCGTTCGCCGGCGTCGAGATCGAGCGTGCGCGTGACCGACGGATGGCTCGGATGCACCACCTGCACCCGATGACTGCCGGCGTCGAGGCGGACGCCGCCGTCGAGCTGGCTGACCTCGGCAGCGGTGCCGATGAAGCGGCCGTCGACGTAGACGGTCGCATCGGGCGGCGCGATGTCGAGCGTCGCGTAGGCCGCAGCGTTTGGGTCGTCGTCGGCCGGCGGCGTGCGCCGCAGATCGACCTCGACGATCTCCTGCGTGCGCGACGCCTCGACCGCACGCACCGCGGGCGCGCGGTGGAGCACGGCCGCGGGGATGGTGCGTCCGGGCTCCATGTCGATTGTCAGCTTCTCGCGCGCGTCGGCGTTGACGACCACGTCGCGGCGCACGGTCTGGAAGCCGGGCTTGTGCAGGATCAGCTCGTAGCTGCCGGCGGCCAGCTTCAGATAGCGCGGGAAGCCGTCGAAGTCGTCGGCGGTACCGATCGCGCGGCCGTCGACGTAGAGCGTGGCGTCGTCGGGCTCGACGTCGAGATCGATCGCGCCCGGCACCGCGTCGTCGATGGACGGCTGACCGCGGCCCGTCCAGCGGTCGGCGTCCCAGTCGTCAGCGGCGTACGCATCGTCGACCGCATAGGGATCGTCGAGATCGTAGACGTCGTAGTTGCCGACCGCGTCGGCCTGGGACGGATCGCGCACGAGGTCGTCGAAGCGCGGATCGTCTTCGTCGATGCGCTCGTACGAGCCCGGGTAGTACGTCCGGCTGCCGTAGGGATCGTAGCCGCTGCGCCAGCCCCAATCCGACCAGCCGTAGCCGTAGCTGTTCCAGCCGTGGTAACCCGTGCCGAAGGAAATCGAGAAACCCGAATACGGTCGGCCGTAGCACTTGCGGTAGCTGGAGAAGAACGGATCGTAGCGATAGCCGTGGAAGAACGGATCGTGGAAGACCGAGTAGCCGTAGCCGTGGTAGCCGAACGGACGGTAGCGGTACGACCACGGATGGAAGAAGTCGCTAGAGCGATAGCCGTAGCGGTACCGGTAGTCGCGGTAGCCGTGGCGGTATTTGTGGCCGTGGCGGTACCGGTGGTCGCGGTGGCGGTAGCGATGACCGTCACGGTAGCGATGACCGTCACGGTAGCGATAGCCGTCACGGTAGCGATCGCGGCGGTCACGGCGACGCTCGAGGCGCTCGCGTTCCACGCGTTCGCGGTTGGCGCGGCCGACGCGGTCGGCGCGCGCGCGCTCGCGGTTGGCCTGTCCGCCGGCGCGGGCCGCGTTCGGCTCGCGGAAGAAGGGATCGTCGCGATCCGCGG
>JBCCOR010000168.1:0-8679 GCA_039025295.1 Acidobacteriota bacterium | reverse complement strand
CGCCGCCCAGGCCGACGATCAGCATCGACTCGGCCGCCGGGCGGCTCACGATCGGCAGCATCGACAGCCAGCGCGCGACGGTGAGCGGATGGCCGAGCGACGCCGGCGGCTGGATCATCGACTCGGGCAGGCCGTTGTTGGTCAGGCGCCAGCCGGGCGGCTCCTCGGTCAGCAGCACGGTCGAGCTGCGCCCGACGGCGTAGAAGGTCACCTCGCCCTGCGCGATCTGGCCCGAGAGCGGCGCGGTGCGCAGCAGCGACCAGGGCGGCGCCGGCGGCCGGACGACCACCGCGATCAGCGCCGCCGCGACCAGGGCGTAGGTCGCCCGACGCATGCCCAGCGCCTCGCTCAGGCGCCACGCGGCGAGGGCGGCGAGCAGCGTGCCGACGACGACCAGCAGCGTCGCCGTGCCGGCGAAGCGCAGGGTCGGCAGCAGCACGAAGCCCGTGCCGACCGCGCCGAAGATCGTGCCGCAGGTGTTCCACACATAGACCCGCGCGCTGACCGATGCGGCTTCGTCGGGATGTCGCGCCAGCAGGCGGACGGCGAGCGGGAAGGTTGCGCCCATGAACACCGCGCCCGGCAGCAGCGTGACCGCCGCCACCGCGCTCGCCCAGCCGAGCTCGAGCGCGCTGCGCCCGGCCAGCCAGCCGGGCAGCGCGTCGGCGAGCGCGAAGGCGATCCACGAGCTCAGCGCAATGCCGAGCTGGGCGAGGGCGAACGCCGCTCCCGCGCGGCGCGCGCTGTGCGCCAGGCGCGACGCGATCCAGGCGCCCAGGGCGAGTCCGGTGAGGAAGGTCGCGAGCATCAGGCCGAAGGCGTAGACGCTGCCGCCGAGCAGATGGCTGAGCAGGCGCGTCCACAGCACCTCCCAGCCGAACGCCACCGCGCCCGAGACGAGCATGATCGGCAGCACGATGCGCGCGCCATCCACGCCTTCGCGCGCCGGCGCCGCGGCGACGCCGTCCGCGTCGCCGGCCGCCGCGGATCCGTCTCCGGACGTCCGCGCGAGCAGAATCGCCAGCGCGAAGACCGTCAGGTTGACGCCGATCGCCACCCACACCGTGCGATCGAGACCGAGACGCGGCAGCAGCACGAACGCCGTGATCAGCGTGCCGGCCGCGGCACCGAGGGTGTTGGCGCCGTAGAGCAGGCCGACGCGCCGGCCGATCTCCGCGTCGCGTCCGACCGCGTAGCGCACCAGGAGCGGCAGGGTCGCGCCCATCATCGCCGTCGGCAGCAGCAGCGCCAGAAACGCCGTCAGCAGGTAGAACACCGCCGCGCCCGTGCCCTGGAACTCGGTCAGCTGCGGGGTCGAGAACAGCGCGACGTAGAGATGCCGGCTGAGCCCGATCGCGGGCGGCACCGCGAGCGCCGCCGCGGCGATCAGCAGCTCGAGCACGGCGTAGGCCCGCAGCGGCCGACGCACGCGCGGCAGCAGCGACTCGGCCAGGCGCGCACCGACCATCAGACCCGCCATGTAGGCCGCGAGCACAGCGGACACCGCCAGATCGGACGTGCCGAACACCAGCGCGAACTCCTGCGTCCAGGCGGTTTCGTACATCAGGCCCGCCGATCCCGACAGCACGAAGCAGCCGAGAACGAGCAGGAAGCGCGTCGGCGATGCGAGGGATGAGGATGCTGGCGTCGTCATTGTCGATGCGCGGGTGTGAATGAGCGGTGCGTCATGGAAGCGGTATCCTACTGTGGCCGTCGCGACCTGATCCGCGAATGGCGCCATTCAATGCGCATTCACCCTCTCTCGCTGCTCGCCGTCCTACTCGTCGCCGCATGCGCGGCATCGCTGCCGCATTCCGCCGACGCGCGTCCGTCCGATGCGTCGGTCGCCGCGGAAGCGTCCGCCGACGCGACGCGCTTCGCCTCGTGGCTGCGCCACGGCGCGCCCGATCCCGACGATCCGCAGGCCGCCCGCGACGCGCTGCGCCTCGTCGACGCCCTGGCCGAGGAGGCGTACGCCCGCGGCCTCGACCGCGCGCCCCACACGCGGATCGCGCTGGCGCAGATCGAGAATCAAATCGCCCGCACCCTGCTCAAGCAGGACGTCCAGCGCGCGATCGCGATCGACGACGACGCCGTTGAGGCCCAGTACCGCGCCACCCGCGACCGCTACGGCCTGCCGCGTCGCGTGCGCCTGCGCAATCTCTTCCTCGCGTTTCCGCCCGATGGCGACGACAGCGGCGAGGACGCGGCGCGCGACGCCGTCTGGCAGCGCATGCGCACCCTGCGCGACCGCGCGCGCGACGGCGCGGACTTCGCCGCGCTCGCCGAGGCCCACTCCGACTCGACCACCTGGGTGCGCGGCGGCCTGATGGGCAACGTTCGCCCGGGCCAGCTCAGCCCGGATCTCGATCGCCTGATCGCGACGATGACGCCCGGCGCCGTGAGCGAGATCCTACGGAGCGACGACGGCCTGACGCTGCTGTACTGCGAGAGCGTGCTGCCGGCGGTCGTCCGCACCGAGGCCGAGAAGCGCGACTATGCGCGCGAGCTGCTGCGCACCCAGGCGTTCAAGACCGCCTGGCGCGACCTCAACGCCGCGCTGCAGCAGCAGATCGCGCCGACCTACCATCCCGCACCGACCGCGGCGGACGACGACGCGGCGACGTTCGTCGAGAACGGCGGCGAAGCCTGGACGCGCGCTGAGATCGCCGCCCTGCTCGCGGACCGATCCGACGCCCCGCTGCCCCAGACGCTCGGCGCCGACCACCAGCGCCAGCTCGAAGCCTTCCTCGCCGGTCGCGCCGGCGTGCGCAGGCTCGCGGCGCGCGAACTCACCGACGATCCGGCCTACGCCGAAGGCTGGCCGTGGCAGCGCCGCAAACAGCTCGCCACCGCCGCCACCGCCGCGCGCGTCGCCGCGCGCATGGTGCCGCTGACCGACGACGATCTCCGCCGCTTCATCGCCGCACAGCCCGACGCGTTCATGGAGCCGCCGCGCGTGCGTCTCGCCGTGCTGCAGCTGCCCGGCGTCGATCAGGCGCCCGCGTCGCAGCGCACGCTGTGGGCGCTGCGCCAGCGCATCGCATCGGGCGCGCTCCGCTTCGAGGACGCCGCCCGCAGCACGTCGCTGCATCCGTCGGCCGCGCGCGGCGGCGTGCTCGCACCGATGACCCGCCGCGCCGTGTCGAGCCGGCTCGGCATCGACGTGACGCAGGCCGTCGCGCGGCTCGAGGTTGGCGAGATCAGCCGCGCGATCGACGACGGCAGCGCCCTGTGGCTGATCCAGCTGCGCGCGATCGAGCCGGCACGGCCGATGTCCTTCGACGAAGCGCGTCCGCGCGCCGAGCAGCGCCTCGGCCAGGAACGCACCGACGCGCTGCGCACCGAGGTGCTCGACGCCTTCTGGGCGCAGCTGACCGCGGCCCAGGACGACGCGCGCGAGGACAACGACCCGACCGAGGACGAACCATGAGCGCCGCACCGCGGATCGGCGCATCGCTGTGTGCGCTGCTCGTCCTCTTCGTTGGGGCCTGCGGACCGCCGCCGGACGCCGCGCGCGCCCCGGACGTTCCCGCGTCGGCCGCAGCAACAACCGCAGCGGCCGGCGACGCATCCGACGATCCGCGCACGCCTGGCACCCGCCGCATGGCGGCGCGACTCGACGCCCTGCAGCGCAACGCGGCGGTGATGGCCAACCCCTTTCTCAACGACCAGCGCCTGGCGCTGATGCAGGCGATGCCGCTGCCCGACGATCCCGTCGCCCGGACGCGCGCCGAGATCGAGCTGGCTGAGGAATTCCTGCGCGCCGGCGATTCCGCCGAGGCTGCCCGGCGCTTCGCCGCGCAGCTGGCGATCGTCGAGGCCGATCCGTCGGCGCATCCATCCGGGCTCGCGCGCCGCGTGCGCACGCAGCTGGCGGTCGCCTATCTGCGCCTGGGCGAGCAGCAGAACTGCATCGACGGCCACAGCGCCGAGGCCTGCCTGATGCCGATCCGCGGCGGCGGCGTCCACCGCATCGAGGACGGCTCGCGCCGCGCCCTCGCCGAGCTCGATGGACTGCTGCGCGCAGAGCCCGACGATCTGATGAACCGCTGGCTCTACAACCTGGCGTCGATGACCCTCGGCGAACATCCCGAGGGCGTGCCCGAAGCGTGGCGCATTCCGCTGGCGACCTTCGCCTCGGAGGGCGAGGCGCCGCGCTTCGTCGACCGCGCGCCCGACGTCGGGCTCGACACGATCGGGCTCGCGGGCGGCGTCGTCTTCGACGACTTCGACGGCGACGACCGTCCCGACGCGTTGGTCTCGTCGTGGGCGCTGGGCGATCCGCTGCGCTACTACCGCAACGTCGCCGACGACCGCGGCCATCTCGCCTTCGCGGAGCAGACCGCAGCGGCCGGCCTCGCAGGGATCACCGGCGGCCTGAACCTGGTGCACGGCGACGTCGACAACGACGGCCATCTCGACGCGCTGGTGCTGCGCGGCGCCTGGCGGCGCGATCAAGGGCGCCTGCCCAACTCGCTGCTGCTCGGCGACGGCCGCGGCGGCTTCGACGACGTCACCGAGGCCGCCGGCCTGCTCAGCTTCCATCCCACCCAGGTCGGCGTGTTCGCCGACTTCGACAACGACGGCTGGCTCGATCTCTTCATCGGCAACGAGAGCGCGCGCGGCGATCGGCATCCGTGCGAGCTCTTTCTCAACCGCGGCGTCGACGACGATGGCGTGCCGCGCTTCGAGAACGTCGCCGTCGCGGCCGGCGCCGCGCTGCGCGGCGCGGTCAAGGGCGCGGCCGCGGGCGATATCGACAACGACGGCTGGGTCGATCTCTTCGTCACGCGCATGAACGGGCCCAACGTGCTGCTGCGCAACCGCGGCCCGGGCCCCGACGGCCTACCGCGCTTCGACGACATCACCGCGGCGGCCGGCGTCGCCGCGCCGACCGCCGCGTTCGCCGCGTTCGTCTTCGATGTCGACACCGACGGCTGGCTCGATCTCTTCGCCGCCGGCTACGCCAACGACTTCGTCGGCGCGCGCGCCGCGGCGGTGGTCGTCGACTACCTGGGCAAGCCGTTCGGCGAGGGCGCCGGACGCCTTTACCGCAACCGCGGCGACGGCCGCTTCGACGACGTCACCGCGGCCTGGGGCATCGACCACGCCATGCTGGTGATGGGCGCCAACGTCGGCGACGTCGACGGCGACGGCTGGCTCGATCTCTATCTCGGCACCGGTGCGCCCGACTACCGCGCGCTGGTGCCCAACCGCCTGTTCCGCAACGACGCCGGCCGCGCCTTCCTCGACGTCACCACCGCCGCCGGCGTCGGCCATCTGCAGAAAGGCCACGGCGTCGCCTTCGCCGACGTCGACAGCGACGGCGATCAGGACATCCTGGCGGTGATGGGCGGCGCGTTTTCGGGCGACGTCTATCCCAACGCGCTCTTCGTCAACCCGGGCGCGGGCCATCGCTTCCTGACCGTGCGCCTGATCGGCCAGCGCGCCAACCGCGCCGCGATCGGCGCGCGCGTCCAGATCGACGTCGACGCGCCGTCGGGCGCGCGCAGCCTGCACCGCGTGATCGGCGGCGGCGGCAGCTTCGGCGCATCGAGCCTGCGCCGGCCGATCGGCCTCGGCGACGCCCGGGCCGTGCGCGCCCTCACGATCCGCTGGCCGGGCGGCGGCGAGCAAACCCTGACCGATCTACCGCTCGACCGCGAACTCGTGATCGTCGAAGGAGAGCCGTCGGCGCGCATCGTCGACCTGGCGCCCGCGGCGCTGCCCGCCATCGGCAGCGGCGCCGGCGGGCACCGCGCGCATCATCATCCCGCGCCCTGAGCAGCGCAGCGGCTACGGCGTCAGCTGCGCCAGGTTCTCCTCGCGCAGGCGAAAGTCGGCCTCGGCCAGCAGCGTGTCGGCCAGCTCGGCGAAGAGCGCGGTCGACTGCTGCGCGATCAGGTCCTCCACCACCGCGTCGCGCACCCGCGCCAGCGGCAGCGGCGCCGGCTCCTCGCGGGCGTCGAGACGCAGCACGGCGAGCTGCTCGCCCGTGCGGTAGGGCGGCGAGTGCTCGCCGGGCTGGAGCAGCGTGGCGAACCGCACCGCGCCCGGATCGCGCATCGCCAGCTGGCGCGGGGTGAGCGCGGGCA
The DNA here is from genome assembly GCA_039025295.1 of Acidobacteriota bacterium. Taxonomy (GTDB): domain Bacteria; phylum Acidobacteriota; class Thermoanaerobaculia; order Multivoradales; family J023; genus JBCCOR01. The sequence goes on along the minus strand of JBCCOR010000168.1, from coordinate 2,581 downwards.
GCGTCGCGACCGCGGCCGCGCCGTCGAGCGATGCGGCCAGGTTTTCGAGCGTCTGCGCGCCGGCGTCGAGCGCGGGCACGGCGGCCTCGAGCTGCGCCATCCGCGCCGCGCCGTCCGCGTCGGTGAACGGCACCGCGAAGCGCGTCAGCTGCAGCCGCGGCGGCGCGGCGAAGCGCATCGTGTTGGCGTCGTAGTGCATTTGCACCCGCTCGGGCCTGCGATCGAGCCAGGCTTCGAGCTTGATCGACGCGTAGTGGTCGACCAGCTGCCGCCGACGCACCTGCTCGATCTCGTCGGTCGGCGGCGCGAACGACGGCTGATCGCGCAGATGCTGGTACAGGATTTCCCGGCTGCGCAGCTCGTCGAGAACGCGCGCCGCCAGCCCGGGATCGCGCCGTCCGAGCTGACGCGCCAGCTGCTCGATCTGCTCCATCAGCTGCCCGGCGGTGAGCTGAAAGTCGCCGAGCGCGAAGACCACGGCGTCGCGCCGGCCCTGGCGCAGCGCGTCCTGGATCGCATCGGGCGGCGCCGTCACCGCGGCATCGGCCTCGTCGAGGCTGTCGGCCGCCGCGCGCAGGCGCTCGAGATGCGCGCTCGCACGCCACTCCTGCAGCAGCAGCGGACGCGCGTCGTCGAAGCGGAGCGCGCGCGCCTCGAGCACGATCGACACGTAGAAGAGATGCGCGCCGTCGCGGGTCAGGACGACCCGGCTCGGCACGCCGGCCTCGAGGCCGAAGAGCAGATCGTCGAGCTCGGCGGTGTGCTGCCCCGGCACGACGAAGCCGAGATCGCCGCCGCGGTGGCGGGTCTCGGAGTCCGACGTCGTCCGCGCCAGCTGCTCGAAGCTGGCCCCGTCGATCACCTGCTGGCGCACCCGCTCGAGCGCGGCGCGCGCCGCCTCGCGGTCGCCGTCGACGAAGCGCTTGAAGATGTTGGCGACGCGCCGGCGCTCGGGACGCTCGAAGCGCTCGCGCTGCTGGTCGTAGCGCGCGCGCAAATCGTCGTCCGACGGCGGCGCGAGCGGCGGCTGCTCGGCGAGATGGGCCTCCGAATAGGCGACGCGCTGGATCTGCCGGGCGCGACCGAGGAACGCGGCCTCCTGATCGGCGCCGACCAGCACGGCTTCGTCAGCCAGCAGCCGCTCGAGCGCCACGCGGCGCGCCAGCTCGCCGAACCACGCGCGCGGATCGCCGTCTGCGGGCCAGCGCCGGGCCGGGCCGAGTGCGAGTACGAAGGCGTCGACGTCCGCCCAGGTCACGGGTCCGTTGCGGTCTTCGGCGAGCACCAGCGCCGGATCGACGTCGAGATCCATCCGCATCGCGGCGGCATCTGGCGCGGCGGCATCCGGCGCGCGGGCATCGTCGGGCGGCCCGCCGCACGCAGCGGCGAACAGTGCGAACAGCGCAAGAAGCGCGGCGAAGCGAAGAAACGTCATCCGTCGAAGGCCTCCAGGGCCGCGCGGGCCCGCTGGGTTTCCGGCGCATCCGGCGCCTGCTGCGCCAAACCGCGGATGTGACGACGCGCGTCGTCGACGCGGTCCATCATCAGATGGACCTCGACCAGCGCCTGATGCGCCTGGTGGTAGTCGGGCTGGAGGGTCACCGCGCGGGCGAAGCGCGCCGCGGCCATCTCGAGCCGCGACGTCTGCGCCAGGAAGGCGCCGAAGTTGTAGTGGGCGCGGGCGAAGTAGGGCTGGGTGCGCAGCGCCTCGGCAAAGAGACCTTCGGCCTGCTCCATCTCCCCCGCCACCGCGTGCCACACGGCGAGATCGATGCGCGCCGGCGCGAACGCCGGATCTTCGTCGAGCGCGCGGGTCAGGAAGCGCTTCTGCTCGTGCACCTCGCCGCGCGCCTGATGCATCTGCGCCAGGCGATAGAAGCCGGCCGCGTCCGGGGCGATCGCCAGCGCCTCGCGGTAGGCGTCGTAGGCCGCGTCGAGCTGACCGCGCTGCAGATGAATGCCCGCCATCTGCATCTGCAGCTTCTCGCGCGGCGGATAGCCGGTGGCCGCCGAGGCCTCGAGCAACTGCTCGATGCGGCCGAGCGCCGCGTCGAGCTGACCGAGCTGCACGTCGACGCTGACCATCAGCTCGAGATAGTGAACGTTGCTCGGCGCGTCGCGCAGCAGATCGATGAGGAACTCCCGCGCCTCGACCGGCTTGTTCTGGAAGAGAAACGCCTTCGCCTGGCTGTAGGCCGCGGTCGTGTGGGCGTGATCCTGGGGCGGATCGCCGTCGCTGCGCAGGCGCTCCTCGATCGGTCCGACCTTCTCGCCGCTGGCCTGCAGATAGCCGAGCGCCTGCAGCTTGCGCAGGCTCTCCTCGTCGAGCGCGCTCGAGGCGTCGAGATCCGGCACGGCGTGGGTCGCCAGGTAGTCGGCGAGCCGCCGCTCGAGATCGGCCGCTACGTCGGGCGCGGCGGCGATCAGATCGTTGAGCTCGTCCGGATCGGCGCCGATGTCGTAGAGCTCCGGCCGCGGACCGTGGATGTATTTGTAGTCGCCGTAGATCACCGCGCGCAGCTCGCCCCACTGCCGCGTCAGCCGCGGCGAGAGGGTTTCGCCGTAGAGCCGACGTCGGTCG
>JBCCOR010000167.1:0-8700 GCA_039025295.1 Acidobacteriota bacterium | reverse complement strand
GTAGTTGCCGAGATGCAGATCGCCGGTGGGCTGGATGCCGGAAAGCACCCGGCGACGGTCGGTGGACGAAGCGTGTGTCATGGCGGCGGGACGCTATCACACGCTTCGGACGCCTCGCGTGTGCGCGCGCGCGCTCACGCGAGGCGCCAGCGGCGCGCCTTGACCTCGAAGCGCGGCAGGCTGGCGTGGGGCAGGGCGCGCGTCGGCATGCGCAGGTTGAACGCGCGGCGCAGCGCCGCCTCGACCTGGCCGGCGAGGGCGTCGGCCTCGACCGCGGTCGCCTGCGGTGACGCCTCGACGTCGATCGCGATCTCGGTCATTGCGCCGTCGCGGCGCACGCGCACGCGGTATTCGGCGCGCCCGGCGGTCGCGCGCACGACGCGGTCGACCGCCGCCGGATAGACGTTGACGCCGCGCACGACCAGCATGTCGTCGACCCGCGACAGGATGCCGCCGTCGAGATGACGCTCCGGGCCGTCGTCGGGCAGCGGCGCGGCGAAGCGCACCAAATCGCCCGTGCGGTAGCGCACGAGCGGCATGCCGACGCGGCCGAGCGGCGTCAGCACGAGCTCGCCGATCGCGCCGGGCGCATCGATCGGCGCGCCGTCGTCGGGATCGATCACCTCGCAAAGGTAGGCCGCTTCGAGCAGGCGCAGGCGATCGGGCCGCGCCGGATCGGCGACGCTCACCGGTCCGACCTCGGTCATGCCGTGATGGTCGATCACCCGCACCGCGTCGTCGGCCGCGGCGTCGGGGCCGGACCAGCCCTCGGCGATGCGCTGGCGCACCGCCGGCACGCAGCCACCGGGCTCGCCGGCGACGATCAGCGTGCGCACGGCATGGTGATGATCCTGGACGTCCGCCGACGCGGCCATCTGCTCGGCGAGATGCAGCGCATAGGTCGGCGTGCAGCAGACCGCGGTCGCGCCGATCGCGCGCATCATGGCAAGGCGGGCGTCGCTGCGCATGGCGCCGCCCGGCACCGCCAGGCAGCCGTAGGCCGACGCCGCGTCGAACGCCGCCCAGAACGCCAGGAACGGACCGAAGGAAAAGGGGAAAAACACGCGATCGCCGGGCGTGAGCCCGGCCGCGCGGAAGATCTCGCCCCAGCTGCGCAGCATCCACGTCCAGTCCTCGGCCGTGTCGAGCCAGCGCAGCGGACGCCCCGAGGTGCCGCTGGTCTGATGCAGGCGCACGAAGGCGGACGTCGGCACGCTGCGGTTGCTGCCGAAAGGCGGATGGCGACGCTGGTCGTCGACGAGATCGGCCTTGTCGGTGGTCGGCAGGCGGCGCAGATCGGCGAGCGCGGTCGCGCCGGCGTCGAGTCCGGCGGCGCGCAGGCGCGGCGCGTAGAACGGATTGTCCATCAGCCGCGCGAGCAGCGCGTTGAGCGCGTCGAGCTGATGCGCCTCGAGCGCGGCGCGGTCGGCGAAGCGCGGATAGATCGGCAGCGCGCCGCGACCGCGGCCGGCCGCGGACTCCGCGACGGATGGACTCATCAGCGCGCGCGCTCGCTCAACAGGGCAGGATCTCCACCACCTCGGCGAGGACGCCCCGATCGGGATGGCGGAGCACGTTGACGCGACCGTAGTGAACGGCGGCGCAGCGCGGCAAACCGAGCGCGACCGACTCGCCCGGCGTCGGATGCAGCTGCAGGAAACCGAGCGGACGGCTCGCATAGGGCACGTCGTGCGCGGCGAGCAGCGCGCCGAGCGGGCGGCTGCCGGCCTCGATCTCGCGCCGGGCGGCGTCGTCGAAGCGCGCCAGATGAATGCAGATCGCGCCGACCTCGGTAACCCGATCGCTCGCCGCGCCGCGCAGCGCCACGCGCCGCATCAGGCGATCGCCCTGCACCACGCGCTCGAGCACCTCGAGCCGCATCGACTCACCGTGATGGGCTTCGAGGGTCGAGGTCATGTCGCTGGGATGGTCGAGCAGGCGGCGCGGCACCGGCGGCAGCGCGTCGGCCGCGATCCACGCGCAGCGCGCGGGCCGCGACGGACCGAGCAGATCGAGCAGGCGGACGAAGGAGGACGGCATCGCATCGGGCGGTCGCTCACCCACGACGCCCGGTGCGCGTTCGACGGTCGAGCGATGTGATCCAGGGACGGCCGAGGCGCAGGGCTGGGGGATGCGTGCCATGTTCGGCGTACGGCGGCTGCGAAGGCCGGGTTGCGTGGGATCGAGAGCACGCGACGAGATTTACACAGCCGTTACACGGCCGCGGCGCGGCGTGCCGACGCGCGCTGCGCGGCCCGCCGGCGCCGGTCGGACTCACTGCATTTTCCAGCTGGCGCGCGTGGGCCGGCCGTTCTCGGCATACAGGCGCCGCACGAAGCGCGCATCGTCCTCGTCGAGGGTCTCGCCGATCTTGCAGGCGGCGTGGGCGTGGTCGGCGCGTCGGGCGCCGAGCAGCGCGCAACCGGTGTCGGCGTCGCTCAGGAGCGCCCCGATCAGGCCGTGCAGCACGGGCTCGGCGTGGTGATCGAAGCGCTCGATCATCTCGCGCCGGCAGGTCTGCAGGCGGGTGATCAGGCCGTAGTCGCGGAAATCGGGAATCGTGTTGCGATGATCGCCGACGCCGAAGGTCACCGGGCCGACGAAACCGCCGAGCAGCAAGCCGTGCTTGATCGGCGAGAAGAACGCCACGCCGGCGTCGTGCGCCTCGACCCACGACTTGAGTCCGCTCGATTCGTAGCTGTCGTCGACCACATTGCGGTAGCACTGCACGACGTCGGGATCGACGCGGTCGGCAAAGCGGACGATCTGCTCGCAGTCCCAATCCGACAGGCCGATGTGGCGGATCTTGCCCTGGTCACGGAAGCGGTGCAGCATCGCCAGCGCGTCGTCGAGGTACTCGCCCTTGGCGCCGAAGTCGCAGTGATGGAAGTAGTAGAGCTCGAGATGATCGGTCTTCAGGTTGCGCAGCGAGCGCTCCAGCTGGCGGCGGATCTGATCGGGATGGTAGGCGTGGCTGTAGGGCCCGGGATCCCAGCCGACCTTGGACGCGAGGAAAACGTCGTCGCGCGGGACGTCGTCCCAGACGTTGCCGATCAGCAGCTCGGCGTGGCCGTTGCCGTAGACATCCGCGGTGTCCCAGTGGTTGATGCCATTCTCGTGGGCGATCAACAGCGTCTTGCGCGCTTCGTCGTCGTCGGTCCCGAACCAGCCGACGGGGCGGTCGTCCACAACCGAAGGACCACCGTGGGGCCAGGTACCCAAACTCACCGCCGAAACGTGCGCGCCGGTGCGACCAAAACGGACCGTTCTCATCGCCGCGATCCTAGCACAGGGCTGGCGGTCCGTTCGGGGTCGATCGCAGATCGATGCGTCTCGGATCGAGCGACCGATCGCACCCGTTCCGCACCGCGCAGCGCGGCCGTCGATCGCGTGCGTCGAGTCGGTGCAATATGCCACCCCGTGTCATGCCCATGTCGAACTCGATCCCGATAAACTGCTGGGCATGAACATCTCGACACGCGCTCTCCTTCCTCGTTCCTCCGCTGCCCGTCGGCACCGCGCGACCCGATGGGGTGCCGTCGGCCTGGCGCTGTTGCTCAGCCTGGTCGGTCTGGCGCTCGCCGGCGCCGCGCACGCCGACGATGCGGCCGCCGACACCGCCGTCCGCACCGCCGTCGACGCCACCATCGACGTCTATCTGTCGGCGCCGATCCTCGAGGATCTCGGCCTCGAACTGCGACAAGCGCCCGACCTGCGCACGACGCAGGACGAGCGCGGCCGCCGGATCCGCTTCCAGCTGACCGCGCCGGCACCGTGGGCACTGCGCTTCACCGCCCTCAACGACGGCTTCCAGGGCTTCGTCGGCGGCGCCCTCGAGCTGCCCGGCCCGCTCGTCCTGCGCGGCGACAGCAGCTCGCGCGAGACCAACCTGCGCTTCGACCGCGTGGTGATGCGCCCGGTCGGTGACCGCGACGCGGTCACGCTCGGCCTCTTCGACGCCGACGGCGCGCTGCTCTTCACCCTCGACCACATCCACAGCCAGCTCGACGTCGCCGCCAACCGGCTCGAGCTGCGCAACATGGACCTGCGCGTCGCCCCCGCGCTGGCGGAGCGCCTCGGCCGCACCGAGCTGATCGGCCTGTCGCTGGGCGGCGTCGATCTGCGCGCCCACACCCCCGAGCCGTCCTCGGTGATCACGAACCCCAACGCGGTCGTGGCCGGCGGCTGCAGCACGCCGGACTTCACCCTGCCGATCGACGTCGCGCTGACCACCATCAGCTCGATCCAGCAGGTCGCGCGCGAGGCCGGCGTGCGGGTCGCGATCAGCCCGTCGGCGACGCTCGAGAACGTCGGCCAGGGCGACGTGCCGTGGTACCAGGCGTTCACCACGCCGTCGGACCAGCATCCGTACCTGGTGTGGTCGATGTACCGCATCGAGCCCGACGACGGCACGCTGCGCCAGATCGGCCAGTCGAACGTCAAGCACGCGTTCTACTCGATCAACAGCGGCTGCGGATGCCCAGGCGGCCAAATCCTGTGGGTCGGCTGCGGCGACACCTACGGCGTGTTCACCAACGACAACCCGACCTGGCTCGCGCCGCGCGGCGAGGTCGAAGCCTTCACCGGCACGTGGAACCGCTGCGGCTCGCTCTTCGATCCCGACTGCAACGGCGTCCGCAACTCGGCGCCAACCGCGGACGACTTCGATCGCCGCATGGTGGTCGAGGAGCCCGATCTGCAGGTCGCCGGCGCGCAGTACCTCTTCGAATCGTGGTATATCGTGCAGGAAGACATCAACATCCTCAACAGCATGCGCCATCGCGCGGTGAACGCGAACCTGAACGGCAGCTCGTGGATCTTCTCGCCGACCAGCGACGTCGAGGGCCCGGCGATCGACAGCTGGGTATCGCAGACGACGAACGATCCCAACGAGATGAACCGCATGTTCACGACCGCCGAGGGCGCCGTGCAGCTGGCGGTGCGGGCGACCGTGCTGCCCGACAGCCGGACGCGTTTCCGCTACGCGCTGATGAACCACGACTTCGATCGTCGCGTCCGCCAGGTGCGCATTCCGCTGTCGGTCGGCGCCGCGGTCACCGACGTCGCCAGCTGGGACATCGACAACGACCCGAGCAACGACTGGACGGTCAGCGTCACCGCCGACGCGGTGATCTGGACCGCGCCGGTCAGCGAGGGCGTGGGCGTCAACGAGATCGACTGGAACACGCTGCACAGCTTCGGCTTCACCGTCGACCGCACGGTCACCACCGGCCAGATGACGGTGACGCCGAGCGAGAGCGGCGCGCCGAGCGAGCTGTCGCTGATCACGCTCGTGCCGTCGGGCGTGTCGGCCGAGGTGTTCTCCGACAGCTTCGAGTCGGCGACGACCGGCGCCTGGTCGAGCACCACCAACTGAGCGCGCGTCTTCCGCGCGAAGCAGCGAGATCGCCGCGGCCTTGACCCGGCCGTGGCGATCTCGGAAGATCACGCCCCGGGCGACCGACGTCGCTCGGGGCGCTTTACGATCGAACGCCTTCCGCTCCGCCTACGCCCTGGAGTCCGCACGCATGGCCAGCAAGCCCAAAGCCCGCTATCGGGACACCCTCAATCTGCCGAAGACCGACTTCCCCATGCGCGCCAACCTGGCGCAGAACGAGGCGAAGAGCCAGAAGCGCTGGACGTCGGAGGGCCTGTACGCGGCCGTGCTCGAGGCCGCGCAGCGGCGCGCCGACGACGAAGGGCTGGCGCCGTTCGTCTTCCACGACGGCCCGCCCTACGCCAACGGCGACATCCACACCGGCCATCTGCTCAACAAATGCCTGAAGGACTTCGTCGTCCGCACCCGCAACCTCGCCGGTCGGCCGTGCGCGTTCGTCCCCGGCTGGGACTGCCACGGCTTGCCGATCGAGCACAAGGTGCTGAGCGAGCTGGTCGAGAAGGGCAAGATGGGCAAGATCCAGCAGCTCGACGAAGACACCCGCCGGATCGCCATTCGCCGCGAGTGCGCGCGCTACGCCGAGCGCTACACGAAGGTCCAGGCCAAGCAGATGCAGCGTCTGCTCACGCTCGCCGACTACGACGATCCCTACCTGACCATGCGCCCCGACTTCGAGGGCGCGGTGCTCGAGGTGTTCGCCGATCTGATCGACCAGGAACTCGTCTACCGCGCCCTCAAGCCGGTCCACTGGTCGATCGCCAACCAGACCGCGCTCGCCGAGGCGGAGCTCGAGTACCAGGAGCGGGTGGATCCGTCGGTCTACGTCGGCTTCGAGACCGCCGACGCCGACGCGGCCTGCGCCGCCTTCGGCCTGACGGCCGCCGATCTCGGCGGCGTCGCCCCGCGGCTGCTGATCTGGACGACCACGCCCTGGACACTGCCCGCCAATCGCCTGATCGCGGTACACGAAACGATCCGCTACGCGCTGGTGCGGCTCGACGGCGTGCCGGTGATCCTCGCCCGCGCGCGGCTCGAGGCGATTCAGGGCAAGCACGGCGGTGCCGCCGAGATTCTCGCCGAAGCCGACGGCAGCCAGCTGCTCGGCCTGACCTACCGCCATCCCTTCATCGACGCACCGGCTGTCGTCGACGGCGACGGCGACGCCAGCACGGTCTGGCGGGTGGTCGCGGCCGACTACGTCACGGTCGACGACGGCACCGGCCTCGTCCACACCGCGCCCGGCCACGGTCAGGAGGACTACCTGACCGGCCTGCGCGAGCAGCTCGCACCCTACAGCCCGGTGCGCGGCGACGGCACCTACGACGACACCGTGCCCGACTGGCTGCGCGGCCTCTCGGTGTGGGAAGCCAACGACCGCATCGCCAGCCGGCTGCGCGACAGCGGCCATCTGCTGGTCGAAGAGGCCTATCCCCACAGCTATCCGCACGACTGGCGCTCGAAGACGCCGGTGATCTTCCGCGGCACCGAGCAGTGGTTCATCGGCGTCGACCGGCCGATGCCGCGCGACGGCCAGAGCCTGCGGGCGCGGGCGCAGGCGGCGACCACCGACGAGATCGAATTCATTCCGGGCTGGGGCCGCAACCGCCTGCACGGCATGCTCGAATCGCGCCCCGACTGGTGCATCTCGCGCCAGCGCGCGTGGGGCCTGCCGATCCCCGCCTTCCGACTCGCCGACGGCACGATCTTCCTGACCGCCGCGTCGACGCGCGCCGTCGCCGCCGCCTTCCGCCGCGACGGCAGCGACGCCTGGTTCACCTCGGATCCGGCCGCGCTGCTCGCCGACTACGATCCGGCCGCCGATCCCGACGCGCCGGCGACGCTGCGCGACGACCCGGACGCGGTCGCCGCGCTGACCAAGACCTACGACATCTTCGACGTCTGGTTCGAGTCGGGCTCGTCGTGGCACGCGGTCATGCGCGAGCGCGGCATCGGCTATCCGATCGATCTCTATCTCGAGGGCTCCGACCAGCATCGCGGCTGGTTCCAGCTGTCGCTGCTGCCCGCGCTGGGCGTCACCGGCCAGCCGCCGTTCAAGCGCATCCTCACCCACGGCTTCATCGTCGACAAAGACAACAAGAAGATGAGCAAGTCGCTGGGCAACGCGCTCAACGTCGACGAGCTGCTGAAGGATTTCGGCGCCGACGTCTGCCGCTGGTGGGTCAGCTCGCTGGCGTACGAGAACGACATCAAGGTCGATCTATCGTATTTCCAGCTCGCCGGCGAGTCCTACCGCAAGGTGCGCAACACGCTGCGCTTCCTGCTCGGCAACCTGGCCGACTTCGAGCCGGCGACCGACGCCGTCGCGGTCGACGCGATCGCGCCGCACACGCTCGACGCGTGGCTGCTCGCGCAGACCGCAGATCTGCACGATCGTGTCGTCGACGCCTACGACCGCTGCGCCTTCCGCCAGGCGCATCTGGCGCTCTTCGATTTCTGCAACGACACGCTGTCGGCGGTGTATCTCGACGCGGTCAAGGATCGCCTCTACTGCGACCGGCTCGCCGCGCCGCGCCGACGCCGCGCCCAGACCGCGATGCACCACGCGGCGCGCACGCTGATCAGCCTGCTCGCCCCGCTGCTGCCCCACACCGCCGACGAGGCCCATCGCGCCCTGCGCGGCACCGACGCCGGGCCGATCCAGGCCGATCGCTTCCATCGCCCGCCCGCGGTGGCGGCCGACGACGCCTGGCCCGCGGTACTCGAGGCACGCGAGCAGGCGCTGAAGAAGCTCGAAGACGCCAAGGCCGCCGGCATCGAGAATACCCTCGACGCCGGCCTCGACGTGCCCGACGGGCCGGGCACGCTGGCGCCGTTCGCCGACGAACTGGTCGATCTCTTCGGCGTCTCGCGCGTCGCCCTCGGCGGTGACGGCGATGACGGCGATGACGGCGGCGAGATCATCGTCCAGGATCTGCGCGATCAGCCGCGCTGCGAGCGCTCCCGGCGGCGCGACGAGACGGTGCGCGAGCGCGGCGACGGCGGCCTCTTGAGCGACCGCGACGCCGAGGCCGTCGGCGTCGCCTGACGCGCTGCGACCGATCCGCCCGTCCCCTTGAACGCTTACGCGCGCCGACCGGCCTCCGTTGGCCGATCGGCGCGCGTGTATGCGCGCGCGCTGCCGCGCAGCGCGTCCCGCGTCAGATGTTGACGTCGGGCGGCGGCAGGCAGTTGTAGGAGATCATCGCCCGCGTCAGGGTCGAGAACACCGGATCGACGCCGCGGATCGTTGCGATGCCCGCGCTATAGCAGAAGTTCTCGGCCGCGAGATGGCTGTACGCGTC
>JBCCOR010000166.1:0-8702 GCA_039025295.1 Acidobacteriota bacterium | reverse complement strand
GGTGCCGCCGGTCAGCGCCGACGGCGCGGTCTCGACGCGCACGCCGCGGAAGTCGATCCACTCGGGCGCCGGCGGCTCGGGCATGCGCCAGGCGAGGGTGACCGGATCGGGGCGCGAGGCGCGATCGCGCGCCGTCGCCGCGCGCAGCGCGTCGGCGTGATCGACGACCGCGTCGAGCACGCCGACGAGAAAGTGGTAGGTGCCGAGGACGCGCTGGTCGTAGGGCTTGAGCGAGTGGTTTTCGACCAGGATCGTCGGCAGATGACGCGCCGCCCCGTAGCCGTCGGAGTAGCGCGGCGTCGCCGTCCAGCCGTAGATGCCCTGGGTCAGATCGCCGCGGTCGAAGGCGAAGACCAGCGGACCGGGCACGTGGCCGCGGTCGCTGAGATGCGCGGCGACCGCGGGCGTCAGCACGTCCTCGAAGAAAGCCGCGATCGCCGGCGAGGCCATGTGGCGACCGCCGTGGCCCCAGGTGATGTCGTACTGGTAGTCGACGCCGTCGGTGACGTGCAGATCGAGATAGAGATCGGGCTGCCAGGCGCTGATCAGGTCGAGCACGGCGCGCATCTCGGGCGCGTCGGCCTTGGCGTAGTCGCGGTTGAGGTTGAGGTTGCGCGCGTTGGTCCGCCAGCCCATGCGCTCGGGGCCGCGCTGGTTGACCCGGCCGTAGGGCGAGATGCGCTCGTGGCCGTCGGGGTTGAGCACCGGCACGAAGAGCAGCGACGCGCGCGCGAGCAGATCGCCGCCGCGGCGGCCGAGTCCGAGATCGCGCAGCAGCATCAGGCCGGCGTCCTTGCCGTCGATCTCGCCGGCGTGGATGCCGGCCTGGGCGAGCACCACCGGCCGGTCGAGGCGCGCCAGCGCGGCCGGCGTCGGCGTCTCGAGCCCGCGCGCCGCCACCACCAGCCACAGCGTGCGCCCGGCGCCGCTCTCGCCGAACGGCAGCAGATGCAGATCGGGCGCGGCGTCGACCAGCCGGCGCAGATACGCCACGGTGTCGTCGTAGGACGGCGTGCGGGCGAAGTCGGACGCCTCGGCGACCGTGCGCCACGGATCGTCGGCGTCGGTGATCAGCGCGCGGCTGGCGCCGTCCCAGGGCGGCGGTGGCGGCAGCAGCGTCTCGGGATGCGGCACGCCGCCGCCGCCGCCGCTGGCAACGACCGAGCCGGCGAGCGCGACGAGCAGCCCGGCGGCGAGCGTGACGATGCGCGAGAAGAGGCGGCGGGACGCGGGCGAGGACGGCATCGTGGATCTCCTGAGCGATGGACGCGGATGGGCAGCGCGGCGACGCGCGACGCGCCCCGGCCGTCGATGCTCGCGGCGCGGGCCGGCCTTGTCAACCGCCGCCGCATACGGACCGGGCCACAGGCCGGCGACGCATCCGATTCCCCTCCGGGCGAAGTCCTTTCGCGCACAGTTGAAATGGGCTAGGCTGCGCCCGCTGTTCGGGCGGCACCCAACCGCGCATCTGACGCGCATCGCGCCCGGTTCGCCGCCGGTCAACCTCGAGGCCATCCATCCCACTGCGAGGAGCCATCGCCGCCATGCACTCGGTGCCCGAATCCAATCGTCAGCAGCTCTCCGTTCGCATTCTCGAGCATCTGCGCGCGCGCATCGACGCCGAAGGCGGCCCGTCGATCGACACCTCGTTCATCGAGCGCTACGTCGACGGCACGATGCGCGAAGACGTCGAACACGCCGATCCCGCGCACGTCGCCGACGTCATCCTGCTGCTGCTCGCGCACGCGCGCAGTCGGCGCCTGGGCGAACCGCGTCTGCACGTCTTCGATCCCGACGTCGCCCCCGGCGGCTGGTCGACGCCGCACACGGTGATCCAAATCATCACCGACGACATGCCGTTCCTGGTCGGATCGGTCATCGGCGTGCTCGAGCAGCGCGGCCTGAGCGTCCACCGCATGGTGCATCCGCAGTGCATGGTGCGCCGCCGCGACGACGGCGCGCTCGACGCCGTGCTCAATCTCGGCTCGATCGGCGAGGGCGTGGTGCTCGAGTCGTTCATGCACATCGAGATCGATCGCCAGCCCGACGAAGCCGCCTGCGCGTCGATCCGCGCGGCGCTCGCCGAGGTCCTCGACGACGTGCGCAGCACGGTCATCGACTGGCAGGCGATGCGCGATCGCATGGGCGCGGTGATCGAAGATCTCGCCATGCGTCCGCCCAACCGCGCCGCCGCCGAGCTGCAGGAGGCGCGCGGCTTTCTCAATTGGATCGACAACAACCACTTCACGTATCTCGGCGTGAGCGAGTTTCGGCTGACGCCGACCGACGACGGCGCGACCGACCGCCTGGTGGCGGTGCCCGGCTCGCGCCTCGGCCTGATGCGCAATCCGCGCTATCCGACCGAGATCGCGCTGTCGTCGACCGCCAGCACCTTCCTGCGTCAGCCGCAGCTGCTGGCGGTGTCGAAGTCGAACCACCGTTCGAGCGTGCACCGCGCGGTGCACATGGACATCATTTCGATCAAGCGCTACGACGCCAACGATGCGGTCAGCGGCGAGCTGCGCTTCTTCGGCCTGTTCACCTCGCGCGCCTACGCCATCGCCGCCAGCCGCATCCCGCTGCTCGACCAAAAGGTCAGCTACGTCATGGAGCGGGCCGGCTTCCTGCGCCAGAGCCACAACCACAAGAACCTGCGCGCGATCCTCGAGCTCTACCCGCGCGACGAGCTCTTCCAGATCCACCGCGAGCAGCTCTACGACTTCGCGCTGCGCATCCTCAAGCTCCAGCTGCGGCCGCGGGTGGCGCTCTTCGTGCGCCGCGACGCCGCCGGCCGCTTCGTGTCGTGCATGGTCTACGTGCCGCGCGATCTGCATACGACGCGCCTGCGCCGGCGGATCCAGCATTTGCTCGAGCGTGCCTTCGGCGGCGAGGTCGAGACGTACACCACGCAGATCTCCGACCGCCCGCTGGCCCAGCTGCAGTTCATCATCCGCACGCCTGGCCCCGACGCGCCCAGCGTCGATGAATCGGCGCTCGAGGCGACCCTGGCGAGCGCCGCGCGGCCGTGGCGCGACACGCTGCGCTGGGCGCTGGTCAAAGCGTTCGGCGAGGCCGACGGCACGGCGCGCTGGCGCCGCTACCGCGAGGCCTTCCCGGTCGCCTACCGCGAGGAGACCCGCAGCACGGTGACCCTGCAGCGCGACGTCCGGGCGTGCGACGCCGCGCTCGCCGCCGACGCCATGCAGGTGCGCGTCTACTCCGCCGACGGCAACGATCTCGACGAAAAAGGCGCGCCGCGCACGTTCCATCTGCGCACGGTCGAGCCGGGCGCGCGGCCGACCGCGCTCAGCACCTATCTGCCGATCCTCGAGAGTCTCGGCCTGCTGGTGATGCACGAGGTGCCCTACAAGGTCACGCCCGACGGCACCGACACCGCGATCTGGGTGCGCGACTTCCAGGTGCGCACCGACGGCCGCCCGATCACCGACGCCGATCACGCGCTGCGCAAGCGCATCGAAGAAACCTTCCGCCGGGTGTGGAACGGCGCGGTCGAGGACGACTCGTTCAACCATCTGGTGATCGCCGCCGACCTGAGCTGGCGCGAGGCGACCATGTTCCGCGCCTACGCGCGCTATCTGCGCCAAACCGGCAGCGCCTTCAGTCAGCGCTACATGGCGCTGACCCTGGCGCGCAACGCCGACACCACGCGCGCCCTGCTCGCGCTCTTCCAAGCGCGCTTCGATCCCGCCGCCGACGGCGACGATCGCGCCGACCGGATCGAGATCGCCAAGACCGAGGTCATGGCCCGGCTCGAAGCGGTCGAGAAGCTCGACGAAGACCGCATCCTGCGCCGCTTCGTCAAGCTGATCGAGACCACGCTGCGCACCAACTACTTTCAGTGCGACGCCGACGGCGCCGGCAAGGGCTATCTCTCGTTCAAGCTGCACGCGCGCCATCTCGAGCTGCTGCCGCCGCCGCGGCCCGAGTTCGAGATCTTCGTCTACAGCCCGGAGGTCGAGGCGGTCCATCTGCGCGCCGGCGCGGTCGCGCGCGGCGGCATCCGCTGGTCGGACCGGCAGGAGGACTTCCGCACCGAGATCCTCGGCCTGGTCAAGGCGCAGATGGTCAAGAACGCGGTCATCGTACCGGCCGGCGCCAAGGGCGGCTTCGTGGTCAAGCGCCCGCAGCGCTTTGCCAGCGACGCCGAGGCCGGCATCGCCTGCTACCAGACCATGATCCGCGGCCTGCTCGACCTGACCGACAACATCCGCGACGGCGCGATCGTGCCGCCGACCGACGTCGTGCGCCACGACGCCGACGATCCCTATCTGGTCGTCGCTGCCGACAAGGGCACCGCGACCTTCGCGGACACCGCCAACGCGGTCGCGCAGGACTACGGCTTCTGGCTCGGCGACGCCTTCGCCAGCGGCGGCTCGGCCGGCTACGACCACAAGGGCATGGGCATCACCGCGCGCAGCGCCTGGGAGTCGGTCGAGGTCCACTTCCGCGCCCTCAACCGCGATCTCGCACGCGAACCGATCACCGTCGTCGGCGTCGGCGACATGGCCGGCGACGTCTTCGGCAACGGCATGCTGCTCTCGCCCCACGTCAAGCTGATCGGCGCCTTCAACCACCGGCACGTCTTCGTCGATCCCGATCCCGATCCGGCGGCGTCGCTGGCCGAGCGCCAGCGGCTGTTCGAGGCCCGGGGCGGCTGGGACGCCTACGACCGCGATGCGCTGCTGGCCAACGGCGGCGACGTCTTCCTGCGCACCGAGAAGGCGATCCAGCCGAGCGCGGCGGTGCGCGAACGCTTCGGTCTGCCCAACGCCAAGATCACCCCGGCCAAGCTGATCCAGGCGCTGCTGCGCGCCGACGTCGATCTGCTGTGGTTCGGCGGCATCGGCACCTTCGTCAAGGCGGCGCACGAAACCCATCTCGCGGCCGGCGACCGCGCCAACGACGAGCTGCGGGTCGACGCCCGCATGCTGCGCTGCAAGGTCGTCGGCGAGGGCGCCAACCTCGCCGTCACCCAGGCCGGCCGCGTCGCCTTCGCCGGCGCGGGCGGGCGCATCTTCACCGACTTCATCGACAACGTCGGCGGCGTCAACTGCTCCGATCACGAGGTCAACATCAAGATCGCGCTCGACGGCGCGGTGCGCACCGGCCAGCTGCAGCCCGAAGCGCGCAACCGCCTGCTGCGCGCCATGACCGACGAGGTCGCGCAGCTGGTGCTCGACGACAGCAACCAGCAGGCGCGCGCGCTATCGTT
Organism: Acidobacteriota bacterium; assembly: GCA_039025295.1. Classification (GTDB taxonomy): domain Bacteria; phylum Acidobacteriota; class Thermoanaerobaculia; order Multivoradales; family J023; genus JBCCOR01. The sequence continues at coordinate 3,469 of JBCCOR010000166.1, read as the reverse complement.
CATCGCCCACGACGCCGCCGGCCGCATCGAGGAGCACGTGCAGCTGATGCGCGAGCTCGAGCGCGACGGCGGCCTGGACCGCGAGCTCGAATCGCTGCCGTCGAACAGCGAGCTGCGCAAGGAGCGCGCCGCGACCGGCCTGACCAGCCCGGAGCTGGCGGTGCTGATGGCGCACAGCAAAACCGCGGTCTACGACGCGCTGCTGCGCTCGGATCTGCCCGACGACAAAAGCTGGGAAGAGGATCTGGTGCACTACTTCCCGGCGCCGATGCGCGAAACCTTCCGCGACGCGATTCTCGACCATCGGCTGCGCCGCGAGATCGTCGCCACGCGCATCGCCAACGACCTGATCAACCGCGCCGGCCCGAGCTTCCTCTCCCACATCGCCGCCGACACCGGCAACGACACCGTCGCCATCGCCCGCGCCTACCTCGCCGCGCGCGACGTCTTCGCCCTGCCGACGCTGTGGCAGCAGATCGAAGCGCTCGACCAGGCGATGCCGATCGAGCAGCAGTTCGAGCTGCTGCGCGACGCCAGCGTGCTGCTCGAGCGCGCCACCCGCTGGTTCCTGCGCCACGGCGGCCGGCCGCTCGACAACTTCGCCTGCATCGCGCGCTACCGCGCCGACGTCGCCGTGCTGAGCGCGCAGCTCGACGAATTCGTCAGCGGCCGCGGCCGCGCCAACCTGCGCCGCCGCCATCAGCGGCTGCAGCAGAAGGGGGTGCCGGCCGATCTCGCCCAGCGCGCGGCCGGGCTCTCGGCGATCGGTGCCGCGTGCGATATCGTTCACGTGGCGCGCGCGGCCGACGACCGCGTCGATCGCGTCGGTCGGCTGTATTTCGCGCTCGGCGAGCGGCTGACCCTCGATCGACTCCGGCGCGGCGCCTACAAGCAGATGCGCAACAGCTCGCCCTGGAACGAGAACGCCGCCCGCGCCTGCCTCGAAGAAATCGACAGCTTGCACGCACGCCTGACGCGCCAGGTGGTCGCCGGCCAAACCGACGACGATCCGCGCGGCAAGGGCGCCATGGACGCCTGGCTCAAGTCACACGCCGACGCGCTCGCGCGTCACGACCGCCTGCTCGCCGAAATGACCGGCAGCGACGCCTCCGACCTCGCGGTGCTGACCCTCGCGATCCGCGAGCTGCACCGCCTGGCCCACGCCTGACGTCCCGCCTCCCCCATCCCACCGATCGCAAGAGGACCCCGCATCATGACCACCCATCAGGACCTGTTCGACCAGCTCGGCCTCCAGCGCGAGAACCCCGGCGCCTTCGACGGCAGCTGGCTCGACACCACCGGCCCCGAGCTGCCGGTCAGCAACCCCACGACCGGCGAGGTGATCGCCACCGTCCGCCAGGCGACCGCCGACGACTACGCGCGCGTCGTCGCGCGCACGGAAGAGGCCTTCGACGCCTGGCGCACATGGACCGCGCCGGCCCGCGGCGAGGTCGTGCGCCGGCTGTCGGAAGCGCTGCGCGCGGTCAAGGAGCCGCTCGGCCAGCTGGTGACGCTCGAGATGGGCAAGATCGTCAGCGAGGGCCTCGGCGAGGTGCAGGAGATGATCGACATGGGCGATCTCGCGGTCGGCATGTCGCGCCAGCTCTATGGCCTGAGCATGCACTCCGAGCGTCCGCAGCACCGCATGTACGAGCAGTGGCATCCGCTCGGCCCGACCGGCATCATCACCGCCTTCAACTTCCCGGTCGCGGTCTGGGCGTGGAACGCCATGGTCGCCGCGGTCGCCGGCAACAGCATGATTTGGAAGCCGTCGGAGGAGACCCCGCTGACCGCCATCGCGGTCACCCGCATCGCCCAGCAGGTGCTCGCCGACTGCGACGCGCCGCCGATCTTCAACCTGCTGATCGGCGACCGCGTCGACGTCGGCGAGCGCATGGTCACCGACGCGCGCTTCCCGCTGATCTCGGCCACCGGCTCGGTGCCGATGGGCCGTCGGGTCGGCGAGCTGGTCGCCCAGCGCATGGGTCGCTCGCTGCTCGAGCTGGGCGGCAACAACGCGATCGTCGTGTGCCAGGACGCCGACATCGACCTGGCGCTCAGCGCGGTGCTCTTCGGCGCCGTCGGCACCGCCGGCCAGCGCTGCACCACGACCCGGCGCCTCTTCCTCGAGCGCAGCATCGCCGAATCGTTCACCGAGCGCCTGATCGCCGCCTACGGCCAGGTGCGCATCGGCGATCCGCTCGACGCCGACACCCTGATGGGCCCGCTGATCCACGCGCGCTCGGTCGAGACCATGCTCGCCGCGATCGAAAAGGCCCAGGCCCAGGGCGGCACCCTGCGCTGCGGCGGCAGCGCGGTGGACGGCCCGGGTCATTTTGTTGAGCCGTCGATCGTCACCGCCGACGCGCCGCTGCCGATCATGCAGCACGAGACCTTCGCGCCGCTGCTCTACATCGTGCCGTTCGACGATCTCGACCAGGCGATCGCCCACCAGAACGACGTCCCGCAGGGTCTGTCGTCGGCGATCTTCACGCTCAACATGCGCAGCGCCGAGCGTTTCCTGGCGGCGACCGGCAGCGACTGCGGCATCGCCAACGTCAACATCGGCACCTCGGGCGCGGAGATCGGCGGCGCGTTCGGCGGCGAAAAGGAAACCGGCGGCGGCCGCGAGGCCGGCTCCGACGCCTGGAAGGCCTACATGCGCCGCCAGACCTGCACGCTCAACTGGGGCACGGCGCTGCCGCTCGCGCAGGGCGTCGAATTCAATCTCTGAATCCGAGCCGCCCGGGGTCTTCCCCTGGCGCCTGGGCCGTGGAAGACTAGAGCGACCACGGTCCAAGGCGTGTCGAGGTTGGCGTTCGTCCTGCGTCGCGCAACCGATCGCCCCGCTTCGGATCGTCATCTACGCAGTTCATACGCACGGCGCGACGCCCTCGCGCTCTTTCCGTAACACCGTGCTCTTCGAGAGGGAATCTTCGATGCGCGCCCGTTTGCTTTCTCCCATCGTCACCCGTCGCGTGCCGCGCTGGCTCGCCGTCGGCCTGCTGGCGCTGATGCTGGTCGTCCCGGCGCAGGCCCAGAGCCCGATCAGCGGTCTCCGCGTCACGCCGACCGCCGTCGACGACGCCACCGGCGAGGTCAACTTCGACATCACCGTGATCGCGCCGCTCAGCGCGTCGGGCAACTTCATCGGCAACCGCTACGTCACGGCGGGCGGGCTCGCCGTCGAGCTGCTGTCGCCGGCGACCATCCAGGCCGTCGACTTCGGCGACGGCACGCCGCCGATACAGGCCGAAACCCTGCTCGCGGCCAACGGCACGGTCGACAGCACCTTCCGCGGCGGCTTCAACCACGTCTACGCCGCGCCGGGCGTCTACACGATCGAAACCGAGGCCTTCCGCCTGCTCGGTCCGGTGGCGACCGGCACCGGCACCGGCACCGGCACGCGCGGGCCCGAGGGCGGCGGTGTGCCGATCACGACCGGCACGCCGATCATCGTCGCCGCCGG
>JBCCOR010000165.1:0-8708 GCA_039025295.1 Acidobacteriota bacterium | reverse complement strand
GTCGTTTCTCGCCGCGCACGATCTGCCGCGCGCGGACAACCACTACCGCCGGGCCGCGTCGCTGGCGCCCGAGCAGGCGCAGCCGTGGCAGCGCTACGGCTGGTTCCTGCTGACGACGGACCGCACGCGCGCCGCCGAGAAGGCGTTTCGTCGCGCGCTCGCGGTCGATCGCCTGGACGCGAACGCCAACGCGGCGCTCGGCCTTTTCTACTACTGCGTGCGCGCCCACGACGCCGCCGCGCGTCAGCTCGAGCTGACCCGCCAGATCCATCCCGACTTCGGCCTGCTGTGGATCGAGATCGCCCGCCTGCGCGACGTGCGCGGCGACCACGCGGGCGCGATCGACGCGCTCGCGCGGGCGCGCGAGGTGCTGGGCGCCGAGTCGGAGATCGTGGCGGCGCAGGCGTACAACCTGGCGCGTCTGGGCCGATCGGACGCGGCGCGCGCACGCCAGGCTCAGCTCGCGCGGCCGGGATCCTACGTGTCCCGCTACCACGTCGCCGTGAGCGCGCTCGGCCTCGACGACCTGGCGCGCGGCCAGCGCGCGCTGATGGAAGCCTGGCACGACCGCAGCCTGTGGCTGCCGTGGCTGCGCTTCGACCACCGTCTGGCGCCGCTGCGCGCGCGCGGCCTGCTCGACGGCCTGCTCCGGACGCTCGATCTGCCGCCGGCGCGCACGGTCGGATGATCGGGCGCGCGGTCGCGCCTCCAAGCCTATGAACGCGCTCTCGCCGCGTCAGGCGACCGGCGCGCGCTGGCTCAGTCGTTCGCGGCTTGACCCGACGCGCCCGGATCGCGCAGCCAGCTCCACGTGCCCTGCGGATCCCGGCGCATGCGGCGCGGGCCCGGCGCGGTCGGCGCGGGCAAGTCGCCTGCTGCGCGGTAGGTCACCGTCAGCGTCGCGTGCTCCGCGTCGTGCCACGTCCACACGCGGTCGACGCGGATCGAACCGCGCGAGGTGTCCTCGCGCCGCAGCGGACGCCCGGCGTCGTCGTAGTCGGTGCCGTCGCGTTCGCCCAGGAAGAGGGCGGCGAGATGGCCGCGGCGGTCGTCGATGCGGTACTGGGCCATCGAGCCACCGGGAACGCGTCTTACGCCGAGCTGCTGACCGCCCGGCAGACGCTGGGCCTCGGGCGCGCCCAGGTATTCGCCCTCGAGCGCGCGCCGCGCGCGGAGCGACGGATGATAGCGCCGGAAGACCTCGGCCTCGGGCAGCTCGTCGCGGATCAGCTCGGCGCTGTCGCTCATCACGTAGCCGCCCGCGTCGTAGACGTCGGCGATTTCCTGGACGGTCGAGGCCAGCGACGGATGCGCGACGATCGGGCCGTCGACCAGCCCCCAGTCGAGCACCTCGCCGGTGGTGCCGCCCTTTGCGACCACGACGTAGAGATCCTCCTGCAGCTCGAAGATCGGGAAGTGGTTCTTCGGCCACTGCCATCGGCCGGCGACCGGAATGGCCCACAAGATCTCCCGCATCTGACGGGTGATATCGGCGGCGTCCTCGATCGGCAGGAAGCGGTAGCCGGGAAAGAAGAGCGGCGCGTCGTCGTCGTCGAGGTCGCGCTGGCCGTTGCGCCAGGCGTAGAGCCGGTAGACCTCGTCGGGCAGCTCGATCCCCAGACCTTCGATCGCGGCGTCGACCTGCGCGCGGTCGATGCCCGGCTGGAGGGCGTCGGCGTAGGGCTGGGCGCGCTGGTCGAGCCAGCGGCGGATGCGCTCCAGGCTGTCTTCGAGCGGCGCGGCTGCGACGTCGCCGTAGACGCGAATCTCGGAATCGCCGCGCTCGGGCAGGCCGCAGCCGGCGAGGCCGACCAGCGTCGACAGCGTCAGGGCCAGAAGGACGGTCGCTCGTCGCAGGGCGGTGGTTCGAAGCATGGTGCGATCGTAGCGGATGACGCGCTCGGGCGCGCGGGACGCAGCGCGCGCTGGGCTAGACTGATCGGGTGAAGCACCTGATCGACGCGCTCCGCCGCCGCCGCTGGGCCCATCTCTTCGTGGCCAACCTGCGCATCCTGCTCGGCTTCGGCTTCGTGCCCGCCGGGCTCAAGAAGATCCTCGGCGAGCCCTTCACCGATCCCGAGAACGTCGGCGCCTTCCACGACTTTCTCGACGCCTTCCACGCCACGGGCGCGTTCTATCCGTTCGTCGGCGTCGTCCAGCTGATCGCGGCGACGCTGCTGATGACGCAGACCTACGCGCTCGCGGGCGCGCTGATGACGCTGCCGGTGATGACGACGATCCTCGTGTTCTGCTGGAGCACGGGCGTGGTGCCGACCGCGAGCGTCGTGACGCTGATGTGGCTGGGCACGCTCGGCCTGATCGCCTGGGACGTCGACCGCTGGCTCACGATCGTGCGCGCCGACCACGTGCCGTCGCCGGACGATCGCGCCACCGCGGCGCTGATCGATCTGTCGCTGTGGCGCGCGTGCGGTGCGGGCATCCTCGTCTTCTACGGCATCTCGTGCCTGGTCCACGGCGGCGTCTACCGCCCGCGCGGCGTCGAGTTCGATCAGCCGGCGTATTACGTGCTCATTGCGATCGTGCTCTTTCCGGTCGTGACGGTGGTGCTCGAGCGCCGGCGTCGACGATCGTCTGGCACAATCGGTAACCAGGAGGCACGACCATGAGCGACAGAAAACCAGCGCCCATCGAACCGATTTCTGATCCGATGGGCGTGGCCGAGCTGCTGGATTCGTGGGATCCAATCCCGGAGCAATTTCCGGACGCCGACGAAGGTCTCATGTCCTTGGACGACATCGTGCTCTGATGGACCGGCTGCGCGATCTGCTCGATACCGACATCGTCTCGCACGCGATCCGCGGGGCAGGGTAGCCGGGCGATCGCACCGCGTCACAGCCGCTGGAGCAGCACGACCAGCATCACCGTCACGAGCGTGGCGAGCACGGTGCGGAGGCGATTCCACCGGTTCCAGCGCGGCTCGAAGGCCGCGCGCGCCTGGGCGAGGGCGGACGGTTCGAGCGCGCTGAGCGTCAAGGTTTGCAGCTGGTTGTTGAGCGGCACGTTGACCATCAGCGTGGGTGCCTGCACGCCGCCGAGGTAGATCACGAGGGCGCCGAGCAGCAGCAGCCGATCGAGGCCGGTCGTGTGGCCGAAGCCCAGCGCGGCCGCGGCGGCGAGCGACACGGCCGAGCCGAGCCACACCAGCACGAAGAGCGGCTGGCTGTTCTGGATGACGCGGTCGATGACCTGGAAGGCGCGCAGGAAGGCGCGGTCGTCGAGGGTGCCGAGACCCGGCATCGCGACGACGGCGAAGGCGAAGAGGAAGCCGGCGACCAGGGCACAGAGGCACGTGGCCGTCATCAGGGCGATCGAGAAGATGCTCATCGTCAGGCGCTCCACACGCCGGTCGTGGCGGTCTCGCGGGCGTAGTCGGCGAAATCCTTCGGCGGACGGCCGAGTGCGCGTTCGACGCCGTCGGTGAGGTAGGCGTTGCGGCCGTCGAGCACGGTGGTGAAGAGATAGTCCATCAGCCAGGTGACTTCCTTGGGCGCGCCCGAGGCGCGGACGCCGTCGACGAAGGCGTCGTGCGGGATCGGCACGTACGCGATCGTGCGCCCTGCCGCTTCGCTCAGGGCCTCGGCGGCCTCGGCGAAGGTCATCAGGCGCGGCCCGGTGACCTCGTAGACCGCGCCCGCGTGACCCGGCTCGGTGAGCGCGGCGACGGCGACCGCGGCGATGTCGTCGACGTCGACGAAGGGCTCGCGCACCTCGCTGGCGGGCAGCGTGATCTGGCCGGCGCGCACCATGTCGACGAAGGCGCCCTCGGAGAAGTTCTGCGCCAACCAGCTGGCGCGCACGACCGTCCAGTCGAGGCCGCTCTCCTGGACGATGCGCTCGCACGCCTGGGCCTCGGCCTCGCCGCGACCCGAGAGCAGCACCAGATGCGCCACGCCGCGCTGGCTCGCGCGGTCGACGAAGGCGCGGATCGCGTCGGTCGCGCCGGGCACGGCCAGGTCGGGCGCGTAGTTGACGTAGACCGCGCGGACGCCGTCGAGGCTGGCGTCCCAGGTGGCCTCATCGTGCCAGTCGAAGCGCGGCGACGCGCCGCGGGCGCCGACGCGGACGGGCACGTTCCGCGCGGCGAGCCGCTCGACGATCCGGCGGCCGGTCTTGCCGGTGCCGCCGAGGACGAGGACGGTCGCGTTGGGGTTGGGGCTGGCGCTGGCGTTGGGCTCGTGCGGGGTCGACATGGTGTTCTCCTGTGGGTTTGGGTGAACTGCAGTAGCAGCATCCAAACGCTACGGGAGCGCGCCGATCCGTTCTTGACGCCGGCCGCCAACCCTTTGGCCGCGCGCGCCAATCGGTGGCGACTAGGCCTGGAGGCGGTAGGAGCGCGGGGTTTGGCCGGCCCAGCGCTTGAACGCGCGGGTGAAGGAGCTCTGCTCCGCGAAGCCGGTCATGAACGCCACCTCGGCGAGGGAATAGCCGGTCTGGCGCAGCAGACGCTCGGCGAGCTGGCGACGGGCCTCGTCGACCAGCGTCTGGAACGACGCGCCGCGGTCGGCGAGCCGCCGCTGCAGCGTGCGTCCGCTCATGCCGAGATGCTTCGCGACGTCGGACATCGTCGGCACGCCCTCGCTCAGCGCGCGCGCGATATGCGTGCGAACCTGCTCCTCGAGCGCGGGCGCGGTCTCGAGCTGGGCGACCGCGTCGGCGAGATGATGGTCGAAGAAGCCGGCGATGGCGGCGTCGCCGAGATGGTTGGGCGTGTCGAGCGACGCCCGGGTCACGTGGAGTGCGTCGTGCACGTCGTCGAAATGAATCGAGCAGCCGAAGAACGCCTCGTGCGCGGCGGTCGACGCGGGCGCCGGATGCCGGCAGTGGACGGCGCGCAGCCGCAGCGGCGCGGTCGACGCCTCGCGGCTGATCGTGGCGATGCTCGCCAGCGACGCTTCGTTCGACAGCCGCAGGCCGAGTCGTCGGACGCCGTCGCGATGGAGATGAAGGCGCGCGCCGTCGTCGGTGGGTTCGACGGTGTAGGTCGAGACGCTGGTCAGGACGCGCGCGTAGCGCACCGCGCGCTCGTAGGAGCCGCGCAGATCGGGCGCCGACTTCCACGCCAGGCCGAGCGCGCCGTATTCGTCGCAGCGCATCGACGCCCCGACCCGCAGCGGCAGCGTGGTGCCGTCGGCGTCGATCGCGGCCGCCTGCTCGAGAAAGTCGTAGTACGCCGCGTCGGGCACCATGCGCGACGGATCGACCGGGCCGTCGGGCTCAAGGTCGAGCGCACGCAGCAGCGCGCTGCGCGCGTCGTCGTCGCAGTCGACCTGCGCGGCCACCTTGCGGACAAAGAGAGACGTGATCTCGCCCATGGCGCGTAGGTTACCGGAGTGCGCCGCGCGCGACGCGCAGTCGTTGACGATTGCTGACGTGAAGCATCGCGTATCCCCGCCGTGCCGACGCAAGGTTCGTTCCTTGCTATCGTGGAGATAGGCATCCACAAGCGGCTGAACGCCGAGCACCACCGAGAGCACACGCCGATGACATCGCTACGCATTTCCCTGTCCGATGAGCTGCGCACCTTCGTCGATCAACAGGTTCGCGGTGGTGGTTATCACGATCATGGTGAATACATTCGCAGCCTGATCCAAGACGATCAGACCCGACGGGCGCGCGACCGCGTCGATGCGCTGCTGGTCGAAGGCCTTGCGAGCGGTGAGCCGAGCGCGATGACGGCAGACGACTGGCAGGCGATCCGGGCCCAGGTACGTGACGTGCGTCGACCGTCCGACGTCGAATGACCGGTGCGGCGCGTTTTCATCCTCGCGCGCGACGGGATCTGATCGAGCAGGCGACGTACCTGGCAGAGAACGCTTCGCTCGAGGTGGCCGATCGCTTTCTCGAATCGGCTGAGCGTACGGTCGCCCAGTTGGTCGACACACCTCGGATGGGCCGGGTGTGGGAGGGCGCTCGCCCCGAAACCCAACGCGGACTGCGCGTCTGGCGCGTGAGCGATTTTCCCAAGGTGCTCATTTTCTATCGCCTGGAATCGGATGCGATCGTCGTCGTTCGCATCCTTCACAGTGCGCAGGATTTGCCCGCGCATCTGAACGTGGACGCGCGTGAGCCGCGCGATTAGAGCCGCAGGCTGATCCGCCACACCGCCGGTGTGGCCTTGCCGAGCGTGCGCTCGGCCTTGGCGAGCACGCTCTTGCCGTCGGCGGTCAGGCTGACGACCAGGTACTTGTTGCCCTTGAAGTAGTCGGCGAAGACGGCGCGCTCGACCGACAGGGTGTAGAGGCCGTCGTCGCCGACGTTGGCCTCGACCAGGCCGTCATCGAGGCCCTTGCGACTGGAGAGGACGACCAGCAGGTTGTCGGGCAGCTTCACGTCGGGCTTGCCGATCACCCGGCCGACGACGCTGATCAGCTCCTTCTCCGCGCCCAGGACGCCCTGTACGCGATCGCGGCCGAGCACGCGCAGATCGCGACCGCGGTCGCGCTGACGGATGAAGCGCTCGGCGGCCGCGGTGGCGTCGTCGGCCGCGGCGGCCGTGGCCGCGAGCGCCGCGCGGTTCTCGTAGGGCGTGCGCATCTCGACCAGATGATCGTGGCTGCGCACGTGGATGCGGTCGGCCGCTGCGAGCAGCATCGGTCCCTCGGCTTCGAGCGACTCGCGGATCGAAGCGAGATCGCCGTCGGTCGCGCTCGGCGTGTTCCGGCCCGGCCCCGACGGAAACAGCCGATCCGGCTGCGACGGCCGCAGCCGACCCGGCTGCGGCGGCGCCACGCCCGGTGCCGGCGACGACGGATCGCCGCCGGTGCCCGAGCCGAAGCCGATCGCCTCCTGCAACTGCTCGATCCAGCCGCAGATCTGCGGTGCCAGCAGCTCACTCATGACCTGGTTGGGCGTCACCCGGCTGACCTGCGGCAGGCCCAGGCCGAGGAAGCAGTGGGTGCCCTGGTTCATGGCGGTGGTGTTCATCAGGCCGAGCGTGATCGCCGATACGATGCCCGCAAAAACGCCCTTGGTGAGGCGGTTGTCGCTCATCTGCTGGGTGAACCCGAAGGTCAGCGCGTCGGCCAGCAGGAACGTGCCCAGCGGCAGCTCGGCGTCGATCTGGTTGCCCGCGACCGAGACGTGCCCGAGCGTCAGGAGCAGCACCGACGACACGGCGAACTGACGATCCGGCGCCAGCGTGTCGAGCATCACCTGGTTGTCGTGGAAGAGCACGTTGCCGCTGACGAAGGCGACCTCGACCTCGGCGCCGATGCCCTCCGGATCGAGCAGCTGGCCGGCCTGGCCGAAGCCCGAGAAGCCGGCGCTCTGCAGGTAGAGCTCGTTCGACAGGCCGAGATTGATCACCCGCACCGCCTCGCCGCCGAACTGGTCGTTGACGTCGCGCACGGGGACCGCGAAGCGATCGCTGACCGACAGGCCGCCGAGCTGGGTGACGCCCAGGCTCTGCGTGCCCGGACGACCGAGGCTGTTCGGCAGGCGGACCGTGCCGCGCGCCGTGAGCTGGTTGTCGGTGATCGACACCGGGCCGAAGGCCAGCGCGTCGAGGGCACGGCCCTGGCGGGCGACCACGACGTTGTCGTGAAACACGAGGGCCGGGATGCCGTCCTGGCGGCGGGCGATATCGCCCGAGGGCAGGTTGACGGGCTCGACGTCGACCGTGACCAGCCCGAGCACCACGCCGCCGCGACGACCCACGTCGAGATCGACATCGTCGACGGCCAGGCCGCCGTTGTCGACCACGCGGTTGCCGCGGAAGGTCAGGCCGCGGCCGTACTGCACGTAGACGCCGCACGTCGGCACGGTCGCCCAGTCGCGGGCGTTGCCGGCGATCCGGTTGTTCTCGAAGCGGTTGTCGGTCAGCGGCGCCGGGGCGCCTACGCTGCCCGACTGCGATCCGCGCTGCAGGCCGCCGACGCCGGCCAGACAGACCGCGGCGAAGGGCTGATCGGGATAGCGGCTGATGGCGTCGGGCCACGGCGGCAGGCGCAGGCAGTTGGCGAAGCGGTTGTCTTCGACGACCAGGCCGTCGACGCCGATCAGATCGGGCAGGTTGCCGTCGAGCTCGAAGAAGTGCGCGCTCGCCAGCGCGCAGCCGCCCATGTCGGCGACGCGGTTGCCGACGATGCGGACGTCGCGCAGATCGCCGTCGGAGAGCAGCTCGCCGTCGTTGCGCTCGGTGAACCAGCGGTCGAGGAAGACGCCGAAGTCGTTGGCGTCGACCGGTGCCTCGAGGATCGCGGCCTCGACGCCCTGCTCGTAGTGCGCGCGGAGTGCGTCGACGCCTTCGCCGACGAGTTCGCCGTCGTCGAGCAGCCAGCTGCGCGTGATGATGACGCCGCCCGACCATTCGAAGACGCGCACGCTGCCGAGGGTGATGCCGTTCCACGCGCCGCCGACGATCGTGTTGTCGCGCACGACGACGCCGACGCTGCCGCCGGTGATCTGGATGCCGCCCGCCGCGCCGCCCGGGACGCGCGGCGCGTTCGAACCCGGGATGCGCCACTCGACGTCGGCCGCGCGCAGCTCGTTGCGCTCGATGCGCAGGCCCGCGCCGCCGACGTAGAGCGTCGGCTCGCGCCGGAAGTCGGGATCCTCGAGATCGGCTTCCGCGTAGAGGAAGCGGCAGCGTTCGATGCGCAGGCCCGCGACGCGCGGCGCGATCACCGACGCGCGGTGTCGGCCCTCGACGTCGAGCGCGGTCAGCGCGACGTCTTCGAGCTCGCTCC